>JBCBHT010000037.1:0-36882 GCA_038525335.1 Cyanobacteria bacterium J06621_15
ACCTACTTACTGTTGGGTTTCACTTCGTTCAACCCAACCTACGAAAAGTTAAGTTTTTAGCCGTTGGGAGTATAGTTAGCACTTTAGCTATAAAGATAGTAGGACAGACTACTACTCATAACTCGCTACTCGCTACTCATTACTCATTACATTCCTAATATTGCATCTAATTGAACATTGGGTAAATCGGGAGGTACAACAGTACGTTGGATAGTCAATTTATGGCTCTCCTGTTGAGTAGTGATATTTATCGCAACTGCTTCCAAACGAATTTCTAAACAACCAAAAGGAATATTTAGTTTAGTTATTACTTCCAATTCTTGGTTTTTGTTAGGTGTTAAATTCGCTAATAAATGGGGACCATCAAGTAAAAGCCTTGTTTGACAATCTTCCAGCCACAATTTTACAGCGAGATGAGAATTTCCTAGTGGTAAACGCACTCGCACGTTAAGGGATTTACCTGAAATTAGCTCACCTTGAGGTACGTAGAGTTGAGGAGTCGGTAACTCTTCAATTTTCTGAGTACTTATTATTAATGCTAAGTTTGATGATTTTTCTGCTTTATCATCCACAGCATCCGGTTTAGAACTTTCCGTTTCTAATATGTTATCTGCAAAAATATCTGTATCATCTACTACGAATTCTTGAGCTATTTGATTTGATGGTGCCACAATTTGATTAACTTGCCATTCTGAGGAAGTTGAAATAGATAAATATGGGGATGATTGTGGTTTTAAATCTGTTGATGCTTTCTCTTGGTGTGATGCTTGAGAATTCTGATTCGTTTCATGGTTTGTACTCAGCGAAGCATCTTGGTAAGAATCTTGGTTGCTTGTTTGAATATCGTAATCTTCGTACTCTACGTCAATGGGTTCTGGTACGGAATACCCTCTCGATTGCATCCACTGTCTAATTAAAGGAGATGTATTTAGATTTTCACCTGTAACTACGGAATTACGAGGAATTATTGGTTCTTCTAACCTTAGATAATTGTCATCTTCTTGTCTATCAACTATCAATTCTGCTTGAGAAGTTGTATCAGTTTCGATTGAAGTTTCAACTGTTTCAAGATTGTTTTGATTATCTGTAACAGTTGTGTGTTCTGATGCGGAAGTTTCGTATTCTGCAACTTCTTTGTTAATATCTGTCGAAGACTCAGGTATTGCTTTAAGCTTTCGCAAGAACGGAAAACTGCTACCTGTAGCATTTGAAATAGAAGCAGTTTCTATATATCCGTTATTAATGTATTCATCTATTTTCTCTTGATAACCAGGGACATTGGGTAATTTTGGTGAGTGTGTTCCTATCCTTCTACGAAGCTTTCGAGGTTCTACACGGGGTGGTACAGATTTTTTGGTTGATTTTACTCCCGGTACTGATTGTTCTGGTCTTACTGTCTTGACCAAATTGAAAAGCTCTAAATCTAATGATGCAGAATTTTCCAAAACTTGCTCTGAATTTCGTGCAGATAATCTATCTCCAGAGTAAGCAAATTTTTCCAATTCACCTTTCGGATTTGCAACAGTAATTGCTAATAGCTCTTTAATTTCTGCTGTAATTGTGAAAGATTGGCTAGCTAATAATTCTATAGTTCTACTACGACCAAGTATTCCATATAGCTTTACTTCTCCGAGAATCAACTTAGAAGAACATTCTTCAGGAATATTAATTAATGATGCGATCGCAAATGGAATTGATTTATTCGGATTGGGTAGTCGAAAAGATTGTAATAGTTGTGAATTTTGGGGAGAACGCAGTTCGATTTGCAATTCGGCTTGAGAAATCTGATTGATTGACTGCTCTGTGGTCTGCTTAAGAAGAACTTCTCCTTCAACAGTAATAGTTTCTCCCCAACTTGCAACGTAATTAACTTTATCTAAGGTTAGCTGTAATGGTAAAGGAGGTGGGTTTGTTAGTGTATCGTCAATATTGTCATCTGGAAGTAAAGCTTCTGAAGACGGTAAAGCATGCTCTATTAAATTTTGTAAAATCTGTTCTGCGGTATCTCCTTTGATTCTTAACGGTTCAGCATTTTGTTCGATTATCGCTAATTCACCTTTCTGAGCAGGTTTTTTTTCTAAGATTTCTTTTTTATCAGGTTCTGAGGGTTGATTTAGTTTAGCTACTTGTTTAGTTACTTCTAGCGGTTTGCTTGCTTGTAAGGATTTACTTACTGCTTTCGGCTTTTCTGATGGTTTTTGAACTGCTTTTTTGTTAACTACTTTATTCGATGATTTTTTTGCTTGTGCTTGATTATTTTTTTGATTTAATTTTGCCGTTTTCTTGGCTGACTGCTTTCCCTGAACCGAAGGATTAACAGATTTTTGAGGTAAAGCTTTAACAGAATCTTTTAATTTTTCGGCAGTTTTTTTGCTTAAATCTTCATTTTGAGTCGATTTTTGAATAGGCTTTTTGCCAGCAGCTTTTTGTTTTTCCGAAGCTGCTTCAAGGGATTTTCGTAGTTTTTCCTTGCTGTTTTCTGCGACCGCTTTATTCAAAGCAGCTTGTTTACCAGTTTTAGAAGAAGTCGAGTTTAATTTACCAGTAATATTGCGACCTTTATTAGAAACTCCTTCTATAGAAATAGAAGAGATTAATCCAGCATCATTTGTTTTTAAATCCTTAGAAGGAATATTTGTGATTTTCGATTTGGTTTGATTTGTCCGTATATTTTTTCCAGCAAATTGCTCTTGCTTATCTGAATCACGTTTCGACTTTCTTGGCAAAACTATTTTTCCCTCAATTTCAGAAGGAACGACCGTCAGATTAATTGTATATTGCCAGGACGCGCCAAGAAGGTCTGACATTAAATCGCCAGAACATTGTAACTCCCAGACTCCCGATTTGAGATAGGTAAAGGGGATTATAACCGTTAAACCTTCTGCATTAATACGTCGTGTTCTTTTTTGAATGCGACGTATTGGTGGAGTCTCTAATGGGGAAGAATGAGTTACCTTTACCTCTACATCAGTATTAGTACGGTTAGAACGACCTACTACTCGATACCGACCTTCCTTAATTTGTATGCTTGGCTTCTCCAAAGGATGCCAAGTACGTTCACCTTCTTTCTGTATCAGAAATTGCCACTGTTCCATTGTGAGTGATGCCTAAAACTGATAACAGCCGTAGTATTATTTGCATTACCTTGCTTGCAAGTTTACCGTGCCAGATTTGTAATTGGTAGCATAAATTGTTGTTTTTATTAAAACACACTTTTTTGCTAGCTTTAAGTGTAATTAGATTAACATTTTATTTCAAATTTTCCTCCAAAGTTCTATTGAATTGCGATTGTAGCAGTTTGGTATAACTCCATATCAACTGCTTCCTAATGCTTACGGCAGATGTGATATTTCGTCAGATATCGCAAATACAATGAAATTCAAGTTCAAACAGGGTGTGATGTTATTCGCTTAGTGTAATGTTGATAGTTTCTGTAATATTGCTTCCTTTCAAGTGTGTGCCTCCTAACATCAGCATAAAAATAGATTGGGCATATATTGGGCAAAAAATTTGTAGCAAAAACTTTGCCTAAAAGCACAACCACTTGTAACTAAAAGTATTGAACGGAATACAAAGGAAATTGGTAAAAAATGGGCGGACAGGGATGTCCACTACACAAAAATGTAAGGAAATTGGTAAAAACTGGGCGGACAGGGATGTCCACCCCACAAAAATGTAAGGAAATTGGTAAAAAATGGGCGGACAGGGATGTCCACCCCACAAGAATGTATTATATTCAACCGAAAACTGCTATATCCCGAATCATGGTTATTGATAAAAAACAAAATCCTCTCCACTGGTAAAGAAGAGAGGTTTATTTGAGGCTTGACTAAATCGGGAAATATAGCGCTATGGAAAGGTCAAGGGTTAAAGGTTTATACGTTGTGGTTTCAACCTTTATTAGTTTCCTAACCACCATTATGTAGCACTATAGTAATAGTTTGTTAAACACTATAACGATGCTGGTAGTAAGCCAGAATTTGCTTAACCCATTGTCTGGTTTGGGAATTAGAGCTTAATCCGTAATCAATCCATAAACCACCGACTTGGCTTTGGTTGTAATCAAACTCTGGAGAAGTTTGTTCTATTAATCCCACTTTTATTCCCGTAACAGTTCCTAAATGAGCTGCAATCTCGCGATAAACAGCCAAAGGTAAACCAGCAAATATAATTTTTTCCCTTGTTTCCATATTTTAAGAAGCACCGACCGATACAGATTTTGGTGACGATGGTAATGTCGAAACAGCTTTTTCTTCTGTAGAAGCTGTGTCTGGTTGAGAATCTCCCATAGGTGCTTCCCCAACCAACCTAGCGACTTCGATACCATACTGTTCCAGAATAACAACTGGCTCGGAACCTTCATTCATTTCAATTCTTTTAACAAGTAATCCGCTCGCTAATCTTTGTCCAGCTTGAACGTAGCGACTAGTCGGTTCGCTAGGTACTTTGATGATTGCTTGAGGTCGATTTCCCACTTGAACTACACCTGAAACCAAGACAGCTTGGGCTAATTTAGGTTCTGGTGGTGGTGGTAGTAAAGATGTTAGGTCTGGCTGGGGTACTACTCCAGGTAGTTTTTGAGGTACGACAGGTACGGACACAGTACCCTGAGAACCATTGGCTCCTGGTCTGTTGGCTGTCTGTTGATTTCTTGAATTAAGATTTCCCGAATTAGGATTTCCCGAATTAGGGTTTCCTCCTGCATTACCTCCAGTTCTTGCAGAAATCACTGCACTCCTGCGAGGTTTAACCGCAACCCTACGAGGTCTTGGTCTCGCTGCTACTTTGTTTCTTTTTGGCAAAGGAGGTAAAGGAGGAACCTTTCTAGTGTTTTGATTTCTAGTAGTATTTGTACTCGTACCACCAGAATCTTCTGAATTTTGGTTATTAGTTGGGAACTTTACAGAAGGTACAATATCGTCAAACGGGTCTGTACGTCCTCTTGACACTATTCCTACTCTTTCTGTTGGATTTGTCGGTTCAATCAAATTTGAGGGTGTCCTAGCAGTGTTAAGTGGCTTAGGTGGTACCAACGGCTCTTTAAAAGGCTCGGTCTTTGGGTCTTTTTGTGCAGTTTCGGTTTCAGGGGGATCTGATTCAACAGTATTTGAATTATCCCCACCACCAGAACATGCAGCCATTGCCAAAGCTAAAATAGATGCAATTGTAATTCTTAAATATCTACCCATTAGTCATTGTTAAGAGAAGACGAAAAAATGTTGCTTCATATTGAAATCAATTTGATTGAAAGCTGTATCAAAAGTGAAATCTGATATAGTTATAACCTAATTTTTTTCGGGTCAAGGATAATTTTATACATTGGCACGGTTAATCTTCTGCTGTTACCATCAGTTGTTTAAGAGAATTAAGTCCTTTTTTAACTCGACGAGAAACAGTTACTACGCTAATGCCAAGCTTTTCAGCTACCTGTTTTTGCGTTAAATCGTGTAGAAACACGAATTCCAAGACTTGACGGGTACGATTTTCCAACTGAAGTAACGCTTGTTGTAAGCGTAATTGGTCTTCTTGGGCTAGTTGAAAACTGCGGTAGCTATGGTCTGGAACCATTTCTGCTAAACTCGCAGAACCTTCATCCCCATCGTATACAGGTACGTCTAAGCTCAAAGGAGCGCGATTTGCCCAAGCTAATTTGATTTCTTGCCATTCTGCTAAAGAGATAGATAATGCTGTAGCTACTTCAGAGTCAGTAGGTTGACGATTATATTTCTCCCTCAAGGAACGAGAAACTCCCGCAGCTTGCTGCTGTATGGCTAACCAACGTCTTGGAATTCTAACTGTTACACCTTTGTCCCGGAGATAGTGTTGAATTTCACCACGAATATAAGGAATAGCAAAAGAGCTAAAGGCATGACCTTTGGAAATATCAAATCTTTCGATAGCACGAATTAAACCTAGACAACCTACTTGAAGCAGGTCATCATAACTTTCTTGGCATTGATTTATCCAGTAGTAAGCCTCTTTTCTCACAAGCCCAAAATTAAGCTTTACCAGTTGATTACGAACGTCGGGAGACTGGGATTGCTGAAATTCTCGCAATAACTGCCAAATTTCATGCTTCAGTTCTTTGGTGAGTAAGGTAGTAGGCATGGCACCTTGATGATTTATAAAAAAGTATTTAAACCAGAGTGATTTTGAATATCTGGAGATGCACGATTGAAATGCTTATTTACACTAAAAATGCGAACGACATAATTAACCGCTCCGCAAGTATCAATAACGGACGATTATCAGACTATGATTCGAGAAGGCTGATTGAAAGAACGTGGTAATTTATAGGTAGCAAACTTATTTATTAAGTAATGCGACCTAACATAAAAGCTATTTTCTTTTCGGTATAGCGAAAAGGTTTCACTTTCAGTTACCGAAAATTTTTTATCGCGCTTACTTGTGCGTTGGTGCGAAATATCTATTTCTTGGCGGGATTAAAGTTTAATCTGCTTGGAAATTATTGACACCTGACAAAAGCGTTTTTTAGCTTTGCGGTATGTAGTAGCAAAGGGCTACATATAAAAAAATATACAAAAACACTATCAATCTGAAACCGAATTATTACGTAATTTGATTTCTATAAGTTTTGATTAAATTAAGAAAATAAAAATAAAGTAGTTCGATTAATATTCAGATAAATAATTTATTCAGAAAAAATACTTAATATAAAAAGGTTTCTTAAATCAAATCCTAAAAATAGAGATTAGGAATTAGGGAATAGGAACTAATAAGATAAGACATAAACATAAAAAAAGGGCTAAAATAGCCCTTCAAATTAATTAAGTAAATTTTTGCAACAAACTATGAAACCGGTTCTACACGAGCGTAGAATACTCCACGCACTTTTACATCTAAAGGTTCACCAGCACCTAAATCAGTATCTGAAGGCTGTTCGCTGACAAAAGTACCAGCAATTTCACCACTTTGGCTATCGACTTTAGCAACATTCAAAGAAATATGACCGTTACCGGTTTCAACTCTCTTGACGTTAGCGCGTCTTAGTTCTTCACTATCTGCTTGGGAAGGTAGCGCAACTGCATTGTCATAACCGCTAGCAACACCACGACCTTTAGGGTCTAGGAAAGTCGCACCACGATAAGAAGGAACTTTAAAATCTCCTTCAAAATCAGTTGAGGTATTAATGCTAGTCAAATTGGGTTGGGTTTGAGCAACCAAATTCTTAACGGTAAACAAGAAAGGAACTTGTTCTCCACCAGGAAGTAGTACGCTGATTGCTTGGAAATCAAAACCGTCTTTTTCTTCAAAAGTCAAGCTACCATCTGAGTTAACTTTCAAATCACCTTGAATTTGGTCGAGGGATGAAGTTTTACGAGTCAATATTCTCGCACCGACAAATTCAGCTTCCTGTCTCTTATTGAGGGGTTCTTCTTTAACAAAGTAAGCAGTCGGTTGCATACAAAGTTCTTTGATTTCGTAGGACTGGTCGGAATCGATAGGAATAGAACCACGACTCGTTTCAGAAAGTAAAGGACATTTATTCGCTAAACCAGTACCTCTGATATCTTCGTAAGTGAGTAATTCTCTACCATCACCACTAGCCATATCCGAACCCGAACTACAAGCTGTTAATAAGCCCAACATTACAGCCATTAATCCAGCTATTAAAGCGCGATACTTCATGATTAACCTCAAGTCACAAATTTATATTTTTAGTTGTTAAACCAAAAGACTATGCTGAAAAGTTCCATAAGTTGGGAAACCAAGCCTCTTCTTTCAACGCTCCGCGCAAGCGGGTTCAACACTTTGCTGAACGCGGGAACCCTTTGAGCAGTTGTACTCTGCGAGAAAGCATCTGGCTGACCCCCAAGACCGCACTTTCCGCTGCGTCGTTTCCTTAGTTTTGGCGTTTTCAATTCTCAAACATAGAGTTGTTACTCTAGCTTGTATACACTGCCATCTAATCGTCTCTTATTCATATTCGTGACACAATGTCCATCCGAATTCGAGACAAGTAAGCGTCAAAAGCAATCATGTGAAAAATTATTTCTGACTCTTACTTTTTAAGTCGAAAAATCCTATCAAGGACTTTATACAGTCACATGAAAGGTGAAAGATTTAAGACAATACAAAAGCAAACTAACTTTTATATAACATCCCAAGCACCATCTTGATAAGATGTCCGAGAAAGCAATAGCATGTGTAATGAGTGTAGTTTTATTATTAGCAGTTAGCTAATGAAAGCCAATCACCAATGAGCGAGTAAATGTTTTTTATAGTTGTGTTGTTACCAAAAATTTCTATAGTTCTCCTTCAAAAACCTGAGCTAAACCTATTCTCTCACAAGGAGGGAAATTCATGCTCTTAACATAAAGAATATGCAAGATTGATGAGGTACGATTTACTCACCACGCTCATTATCTATAAAAGGTTTTATAGGGTTTTATATAGATATACAAGATTATATATGTTTATTAACCATTCTCAAACTTTTCTCAGACTTTATATTCTATCCAACCAAAAAGAAAGTATTCGGCACTTGATATAGCATTCATAAATCATTTGTAAGATTTTAGAAACCTGGTTTTTCTAAAAAACCGGGTTTCTGGCAATTATCTTTCTCACGACTCATCTAGGATTGCTATAGTAAATCAATTCTTATCTATACATTACTTAACACTATTATGAATTTTTTTTAAATCGTGTTGTCAAAATCTAGATAAGATGGGTGTTTTCTTGGAGTAGGGCTTGACAAATTCGCGGTAACACAAATCTATTGATACCTTTCTTTATTTTGATGTCAAACGATTTAGAGCAGAAAATTCTTCAAAATATCAAGAGAACTGTTGTTAAAAATTTGATTTTATTTTAGATAGTAGCCCTATTGCAGTAAAGATAAGCATCGTTATAGGGTGTTTTAAAAGTCTTCTTGTCGGTAGTTAGCACATTCTAGATTCCCTTAAATTCCCCGCTCGATTGGGAGACTTTTATTTAGATTACCCCCTTTTTTTTTGAATGGGGCTAGAGGGAATTAATAAGTGCCTAAAATCACAGCTAAGCACTTTCCAAACAACCTCTTAATATTTAATGTAGGTTTTTCATGATTTAAAACTACTAGGTCTTTAGTAATGTAAAGTTAAAATGATGATTATGTAGCCCAAAGTAATGGTCAATATAATTAATTAATAATATTATGAGCAACGGAAAAAGTCCCGATTCTGATAAATTATCCTACAAATTACAAGAAATTGCAGATTCAATTCATGAATACTCAGCAATTTCTCAAGGAGATATTATCGCAATTTTGGCACTGCTTAGACAGTTGGAAAAACTGCATAGAGAAGTTAGAGACGGTATTTTTCAAGAAAGCTTACCATCAAATCGTCAAGCGCTCTATTCACTTTTAAAAGATATTGAGACTGAAGGAGGATGGCCTTATATTGAGCGCATGAGAATTCAGAATTTGATAGTGAATTTGGAAACAATTGACGAAGAAGATAGTTGAAAAACCCCAAGTTGCTTTTATATTCTGACTCCCAGTTCACTGTATTAAAAAGCCCAGTATTGGGAGTTTTTCAATTCCCAATTTATTTAGTGAATACCTTGACAAAGCTTGCGGTCACGTCCTTCAACATTGCGATTGTACTGGAGATAGTCACCTACCCAGTAACATCCTTTTGCAAGTAGATTTTTTAAATCTAAATTCCATAAAACTATCGTATTATCGTCGCTGGCAGATGCTAAAGTTTGACCATCTGGACTAAAGCTAACGTCCAATACGGGAGCTTGATGTTCGCTAAGCGTTTTGATTAATTTACCTTCACTGCTCCAAAGTTTGACAGTACTATCCCAGTTTCCAGCAACGAGAATTTTTCCTTCCGGACTGAAGGTAACGCTGCTAACGCTATCACCGTAACCTTTCAACAAAGTTTTTGATAGACTACCATCCCAACGCCATAATTTGAGAGTATTGTCCCAACTTGCAGAAGCAAGTAAGTTATCTTTAGGACTAAAACTGACCCCTAAAACCCAACCGGAATGGGGTAAAAATGTTTGTAATAAAACCCCATCTCGTTTCCATAATTTTACAGTTTGGTCGTCGGAACCAGAAGCTAAAATTCCACCATCTGGGCTAAAGCTAACGCTATTTACCCTTGCTTGATGACCATTTAAAGTTTTCAGCAGCTTACCTTGCTGACTCCATAATTTTACAGTTTTATCTTGACTCGCAGATGCTAACAATTGTCCATCGGGACTAAAGCTAATGCTCGTTATCTTGTCATTGTGTCCCTGAAGAGTTTTAAGTAGCTTACCGTTTTGCTGCCAAAGTTTTATTGTTTTATCGTAGCTTGCTGAAGCCAAAATTTGACCTTCGGGATGAAAACTGACACTTGTGACTCTATCTTTATGTCCTGATAAAGTTTTATAAAAGCGGGTACTGAATTCAGTATTATTTTGCTGTTTTTGCCATAGTTTGACCGTATTATCGCGGCTGGAAGATGCCAAAGTTTTACCATCAGGACTCCAAGCAACACTTAAAACCCGGTCTTTATGTCCTACCAAAACTGGTAATTTGGGGGGATTTAAACTCCAAAGTTTGACACTTTTGTCATAACTTGCAGATGCTAATAATTTATCGTCGGGGCTAAATGAAACACTTACAACACCATCACTATGACCTTTAAAAGTTTTAACTAACTCACCGCTTTTAACATTAGTCAAATTTATCGTATTGTCATCTCCTGCTGAAGCAAGTTGTTCTCCTTTGGAATCAAAATTCAAACTCCAAACAATCCCTTTGTGGTGTCTTAAATTTTGATAAGCACGATATGTAAAGCTGTTTTCTGATTCTTGTTGTGTTCCTCGCCATAGTTTAACAACTCCATCGCTATCAGCAGAGGCTAATGTTTTACCATCAGGACTGAAACTAACAACCGTTATCTCTTGTTCGTGACCTTCGAGAGTAGTTAATAAGCTACCAGTACTGCTATCCCATAGTTTTACGGTGTTATCATCGCTGGCTGAAGCAACAAACCGACCGTCGGGACTGAAAGTAACCCAGTTGATTACACTTTTATGTCCTTGAAGAACTTTCAATAATCTCCCGTCACTACGCCAAATTTGAACGGTATTATCATTACTTCCGGTAGCTAATAGCTTACCGTTGGGACTAAAACTAACTGTGGGAACCCAATCTTGATGTTGCAGAGTTGTCACTGGTTGTTTATCAAATTTTCCGGTAGCTGGATTTTTGCGCCAAATTTTTACGGTCTTATCCTCACTTGCAGAAGCAATTAAGCTACCATCAGGACTAAAAGTCAAACCAGCAATACTTTGTTCGTGTGCTTCTAAAGTTTGTAATAAACTCCCATCAGTACGCCATATCTTTATACTTTTATCGCGACTTCCCGAAGCTAACAATTTGCCATCGGGACTGAAATTGACATCCCAAACAATATCTTGATGTCCTTCTAAACGGTTCACTTCCGTGACCCCATAAACTGCTTGCTGTAAAGCTGTGACCACTCGCATCCGCGTATCTGGTTTAATCCCATGTCCACGTTTAAGCTTTCTCCAAGCGCGTAAACTTTCAATCAAAGCATCAAATTCTTTATTGGAAGCAAACAAAGCTTCAGAAGCGGCAGTTATGGCACCAATCTTTAAGTTATTTTCGCTGCGCTCGGCGCGTAAACTGTGGTTAATTGCAGCTTTTTTTTGTAAGTCCGCTTGCCACCATAAACCGCCAATTGTTGCTGACATAACCGCGAGAGCAAAGCCAGCTAAATGTGCTTCTCGCAACCGTTTTTGCAGGATTGAATTTAGCTTTTCTTGGGATATTTTTTGAGCTACTTCTGCTTTTGTTTTTTCAAAACGAATTTTTTCTAACTCAGCAATAATTCCATAATCATTACGAATGCGAATTGGTTTAACTAAATAGTCATGAACTAATTGATAACGTTCTCCTGATTCTTGAAGTACTCGTAACACCAAGCCGCTTCCTACAAGAATTTCTAAAATCAATTCTACGGTGCTAACATTGTAGGAATGCATGAATCCATCTTCTGTTTCTTGACTGCTATCTACTGTAAATTGCTTTTTGGGCTGCTTTAATATATGAGAAAAAATGGTATCATTTTTTGGATTAATTTGATTAAAATTAACTAATATTTTATCGGTCTGATTCCCTTGAATTTCATCATGGTTATCTTCTTCAGTAAAAATAGTTGTGACTAATTCAGCCTTAGTTTTCAGAGGTCGCGTACCTTTTTCATCGGTTAATTCAAAAAGTAATTTCCAACTTAATTCTTCATTTTCTTGACCGCAATCAAAAATTACTTTTTCCAACCAATGCTGGACTAGTTTCTCAGAACCACCGCTGCGCTGATATTCACCTAAAGTGGTAATATTTTGTGCTTCTAATTGAGCGCCAACAATTTGTAATTCGATTGGATGTACTTGATGAGTTTCTCCTGCTAAGTCTTCTACTAATTTATTGATTAACTCATCGCTTAACTGATAATGGGACCGTTCTGTCAAACTATGAATAATACTATTAGCATCTTGGCAAGTGAATTTACCCAAATAGTAACGAATGTTCTTATCAAGAATATTTTTATTAATTACTCCCAAATTGTGAGAATCTTCCCGTTCCAAGTAGCTTAAACGTTCAAATTCTAATAAATAATGTAGATAATCTTCCCGTAAAGAAAGAATTACTTTTACAAAGGGAATGTTCAGACATTTATTAAAAAACTTGTAAAATTCAACTCTTTGTTCCGTATCTTGTTTGACAAAGAAAAATTCTTCTAATTGGTCAAAAATTAGAATCACAGTGTAATTATTATCTGCTAATAACCGCAGTTTTTCTAAAATTACTTCTACCGTGATTTCTATAGCCAAAGATATAGAAGTATGAGCAATAACCTGATTCAAGCTGCGACCTAAAACTGTTATCCAGTCAGTATAAACAGATAAAACAACCGGTAAAGCGATACGTTCTCCAATCGAATTCTGCTTTAGTGCTGGAACCAAACCTGCTTTAATTATCGAGCTTTTACCGACCCCCGACGGTCCATGAACCACGGTAAGTTTACAGTCAGCACGAGTCATTTTTTCTAAAAGGAGATGAACATCCTGCTGTCTTCCAGATGCTGCAATTTCTTGAGCTACTTGGTCATGAGTCGATGATATTTTTTGCGGTTCTAAAACTGGATTGATTCGATAACGCTGCGGTTGTAATTGACTAGCACCAATAAAAGCACGAAATCCATACTGATGTTCAATCTGAATTTTCTCTCGTTTGAGTTTAAATGCTTCTAAGTAATCGTGACGTTCATTAAAATAAAGCGAGCGTAGTTCTTCAACAATTTCTAGATATAAAGAAGGTTCGTATTGAGCTTCACAAACAACTTTTGCCCATTCTAAGGTATTAACAGCTTCGTCCCATTCACCCAAATTTCTTTGAGTGCGTCCTAGTAATAATAAATACCAACTTTCTTGCTGGCGGGATACTTCTGGAACTTCTTCAGCGATAGAAAGGGCTGTATTTGCTAGTTCATGAGCTTTTACCCAATCAGATTGTTCGGCAGCTACAACGCAAAGAAATCCATAATCTTGAGCAACTAAAGTCTTGCTTCCAGATTCTTGATGCAGTTCTAAGGAATAGCTAGCTAGCTGCAACAAATCATCCCACTGTTGCAAACGTTGCAGCATTTCACAAGCAGGGAAAACGAATTTAGCACTTAAGTCTTTTCTGCTTGTGATTTCAAATATATCCAAGCATTGCTTAAACCAATTCAAAGCATTTTGCCAAAAGCTAATATTGGCTGCTGGTTGTAAATCTGCTAAGCGTCGGTAGCATAATCCTAGATGGAACATGACTACTGCTTTACGAATTAGAAAGCCAACTATGAGAGAGGGAGAAGGAGAGGGGAAATCTTCGCTATTCCCAGTCAATGAAGATAGAGAATTTGAATTACTTTTGATTTCTTCTTCCCAAAGTTCCAAGCTGCGCTGGTAATGTAATAACGCTTCGTCAATATTGTCGTTTACGTAATTATCGCGTCCGATGACAAATTCTAAACTTGCTTCTAGCTGGGATTCGAGTTTGATTTCGTAAAGTCGTTGTAAATCATTACGAGCTGATTCAATTTCTCGACGCTGCTGAGATTTAGGGTCTAAAAGTAAGGCTGCATTTGGTAAAAACTTTTGTGCCCCTGCTTCTATAACTTTGTCGAATAAAGATTGTGTTTGCTTTTGAATCAGATTCACCAAATCCGAAGCAGCCATTTCAAATTTGATTGTAGTTGCTGCCCAGCTTTTAAAATCTGGCGCAAATCGCGACAATGATGTCCCAACTTCGTCTTTAAGCCATAAAACTATGGGAAAAGCGAAAGTATCGGCATATATATCCCGTGCTTGGTTAATACCGCTAAGTAAATCTTCTAGGTTGGTAACAGACTCCAATCCAAATACCATTACTGCTGTTGGCAAGCAGTCTGTTTTTACAGCAGGTATATCTAGAAATAGTTCTGAGACTATGGTGCTGTGTAAAGCGGTGGTTGAGGGAGACAGGAAAACCTCTCGTAAGTTTACGTCTTTGGTTTGCAAGCGAATATTATCTAAAACTTGCTTGGACAATTCTTTGTAATTGCACCGTACCAGAATCAGAGAAAACTGACCTTTGGATAGCGCGATTGCCCGAATCAGTCTTTTTAGGGAATGCTGATTGGAAATGACAATATCCGTAAGACTAGTATTTTCACTCATAGCTGCAATATTTGTATTTGAATATTTGACGTTGTGTCAATTCAATTTTGGATTCCTAAATAGAGGAACTGATGTATTCCAAGTCAGGCAATTTTGAATTTTGGATTTACGATTTTAGATTGGCGGAGGGAGGGCTTTAAACCATTCATAATCCAAAATCTAAAATCTAAAATCTAAAATTATTTCGGTCAGACTTGAGATTTTGGAGAAAGTTAGGGGAGACAAATTAAAGTGAAATCAATATCACCTCAATTAAGCATTGAGCATCACAGATTTCAAATAATGAAGGAAAGGTAATTGGATGAGTTTTTTTGACCCCAACCAATTATTAGCACTGAACAAACGGTGGGCTTTAGACCCTTCTGCCTCAACGACAAATAAAAGCTATTAAAATTAGCAACTGGACTTTAATTAAAAGTTAGTAATTACAGCACATTTCACCTTTGTGAGGTACATTTGGGCGAACAGGGATGTCCACCCCACGATATTTTCAGAATTTATATTTGTACCTTATTTACCTGCAAGATGCTGTAAAAGTTCAAATCAAAAAGATAGGTATTAGATAGGCATGGTCATACAGATAAATACGACCAATTAAATCAATAAATACTATTGATTAAAAATTTTAAACAGTAGACCATTTATTGTTTTAACTGACTTTTAAATATTTGTCGATTTTTTATGCTCAAATATTGTTAAAGATTGTTTCATAAAACAAATTCAAGCTTATCGTTTTGATGTAGGGATTAATGTAGAAGAGAAAATACACCCTCAACATAAATGATTATTTTTTACTACTAAGAAAAAGCTGCCGGAATTTTATATTCAGATTGCTCCCAAGCTAAAACTTTGTCGGTTTCAGCTAAAGCCGGACTAATACCAAACCAGCGTCCTTTAACATCTCGATACTCAAAAACAAACATACTTCGCAGCAATCTTTGATATTCAGATTCACCTCTAACAGTTTGCTGATTGACAACTTCATAAAGCAATTGCCATTCTTCATCATCAATAGCTAGAAGCAAATCGTCACGATAGTCTTTGATTACTGCTTCCAAACAAGAGCGCTCGAAAGGTGGGTCTTGTCGTTGTAAACAACTGTAAAGTAACCCTAGTAAATTACGGATATGACCGCCGCTGACTCTACACAAACGGTCTAAAGTTTCCGAGCTATCGAATATTTCATTAACCAATCTTAATCTGATATCGGGAGAAGCTTCAGGAAAAGCTCTTGCTAAAACCAACTGACGCAAAAGAGTCATTCCTGGTTTGCAGTCATCTCCGTCTCTTTGACGTACCAACACCATAGGCAAAACTTTGGGAGCGATACCACCACCCAAACGATTTTTTAGCGTTTCGTACTCTCCAGAAAAAATTAAAGCCAAGGGAATTGTATACACTACATGACATTTGAGCCGACGTAGCTGTTCTCCTCTATCAATAAACAAATATTCCGGTTGCGAGCGTCCCGATGGCATTGGGCGCATATCAACTCGGTCTAAGTTGTCAATAATTACAACTAGACCTTTCTGTCCTCTCATCTGTAGCTGCTTGGTGGCTTTATCCAATACCTGCTCGTTAATTGCTTGCAAAATACTGTTGGTACGAGGTTCTAGGTATTGTCTGAGTTGAGAGCGTAACTGAGGGCTATCCTTGGCTTTGGCGCTAATTTTAGCAATACCTAAAGAGAATTCCGCCTCTGTCTCGATTTCTATGGGAGTTTGCAGAAATTCCCCGATTTCTCGAAATAAATTAGTAAAATAACCCGGTTTTAATTTAATATTGATTGCTTCTAAACTGGCGCTGACTTGACGAGCTACACTCAGTAAAATATCGCTGACATCTATATCAGCCATATCTAAATCTTGGCTGGACTCAAAGTAAACCACATGAAATCCAGATTGTTCTAATTCTGCTTTGAGACGCTGTAACTCAGTTGATTTACCACAGCCAATATGACCTGTGAATAATTGGCAGGTTGGCTCATCTGGAGAAATACGGACAATGGTTCGTTGCAACTCTTCGACTATTTTGCAACCTCGTACCGTACTAAAGTCTATGTAATATTTTCTATCGGAATCATCGCCTATAACCAGCGTTCTGCTTGGATTACAGGCTTTAAAAAACCTGGACAAATTTAGTTGAGTTTTCATGTAGATGCACGCCTTAGTTCTGGAATTTGGGAGATGATAAGCTCACAGCAAGGATTGGAAGAATCGAAAACTAGAAATCTTTTACCACTTCCTATTTTCTGCTCCTCATCTGTAAAGGGCTATTTGAGTAATAATTACTAGATTTGACCAATTCTTGACCAATTATTTTTCCCTGATGATTGAAAATACGCATTAGTACTGTTATAACCGCGTAGTTAAGTCCATGATAAAAATACGTAGCTTCAAATATAACTCCTTTGTATCAAATAGCTATATTATTTTTTGTATAAAAAGCTGCTTTACACAACTTTGCAATTTAGCTTAGGTATTAATTGTAGCAAATCATGCATATCATTTATTTTTGAAAACGTCAAGCTGCTATCAGTATATCTAGTATTTTTTTTCAAAAAGGAATAATTTGATGTTAGTGTTCGATACAGTAAGGGTTGGCGTGTATAATATGGGATTTAAATATCAAGTCGTAATTGAACAATCAGCAAAAATCATGACCTATATAACGGCGATTAATGTTTTCCTAAGATACATACGAAGAAGAAAAATATGGTGATTATCGTATTATTTGTAGCTCTTTAACTTGATAATATTGGTCACTCTAAAGTAAAAAGGCTACATTAGTTCAAAAATACAAGACTTTATAACTTATACATATAAGGGTTCATCTGTACCAATTTTTTATTTCTAAGTTCTACTGACTAAAAAAAGTCTTGACGGGTTCTCCTAAAAAATTTTTAATGAGTTCCCTTGAACGTCGATTATAGATTTTGGATTTTACCGCGACACCAATTTAGGCTGACAAGGAATATTTCAAATTCTCGAATCGCAATTCATGGGTAACCGTTGAATAAAATCTGGAGAGGAAAATCCGAAATTGAAAATTATTTAATATTTGCTGTTATTTGCTGTTACAGAGGTGTTTTTCTTAGGAGCATCTTGACTGGTTAAAGTAATTAGCATGAAGGGAGCAAGTGTGTCAGATAACATCGCCAGAAATTACCTTTGGCGGGTACTTCATCGCAGTTTACTCAACCTAGCAACACACTATCAGGAATTACGCGCGCATTAACGGAAAATATAATGTTCCAAACATTCTAGATCCTCCAACCCCCCCCTAAATTGGGGGACTAGCGGCATATTTTATTTATCTCATTCAATCTTCTTGAAGCAAAATTTACGAAGAGGTTTAAATGCCAGAGATATTATCAGTTTCCTCTACAGATTTAGAAGTACGTCGTGAAAAATTACGTCGCCACAGGAAAATACAAATTATTGGTGCTATTTGGCGTACTTTTGCACTTACAGGGTTAGCTGGTGGTTTACTATGGTCTTTGATTCAACCGATATGGGTACTTAGAAGCAAGAAAGATATTACTGTTACTGGAAATCAACTACTTTCCGATGAAGTGGTACAGTCAAAAATGCAATTATCTTATCCCAAATCTTTATGGAGAGTTGAACCAAGCCGCTTGAGCACATTCTTAAAGCAGCAACCAGCTATAACCCAAGTATCGGTAACTCGTCGTTTGTTTCCACCAGGGTTAAAAGTTAAAGTCTCTGAAATACTTCCGGTCGCGACTACTCAAACCCTCGTTAAAAACAGTGATGATTCTAAAAAGCAAAAAGTCATAAAAGGGCTATTAGACATAAATGGTGTTTGGGTTTCTTTGGAAAACTTTGAATCAATCAAAGCCGATGAATTGCCCAGTCTAAAATTTATTGGTGAAATTTCTGCTTGTAATCATGTTTGGACAGAGCTTTACCAAGCAGTTAACAAGAGTTTAGTTAAAGTTATGCATGTTGATTGCCAAACCCCTAATAATATAATTTTAAAAACAGAACTAGGATTGGTACATATCGGCAGCCCAACATCTAAATTGTCTGAAAAAATTAAATCGTTAGCAAAAATCCGTCGTTTACCAGTGGAAACAAATATGAATGAAATTGAGTTTATTGATTTGACAAATCCAGAGACAATTTTGGTACATATGAACCAAAAAACAGTCAAAATAGACGGACGAAAATCCTTAAAAAATATTGAATAAACGCGAATGTATAAAATACTCCTGGTTTATTAATAAGATTTATGCTGATAAATATATATTAATGATTGTTGTTTTCGGAGTAACTAAAACCATAATAAAAATTCTTTGGAAAGTTATTCTTTCAAAAAATATTCAAAAACCTACCAATGGGAAGTACAAACCTTCTTATTGTTGTAGTTACGCTCTTATCCAAGGGTGCAGGATGTAGGAAAATCGGTGATGATGTCCCAGGCTTTGAATTTAAGCTGTAGTGATTGACTATCACCTTGGTTATGGGGCACTTGGGATGACGCGAATCAAAGCAGTCATACTAATAGAAGGTAAAGTTAGGAGTTAAATATTTATTTAACATAGATTATGTTTATGTACTTATAACTCTCAAACTCTTCTGATAAAAGCACTTAAACTACATCGGCTACATGCTTATACCAGTGTCCTACTTGTTTAATTGTTTTCAGTGTTTCTAAAATTAAACCGGTATTTATGGCTATAAGTTTAAAAAAAACAAACACTATTAGTTGTAAAATTGATGACCAATATAGATAAAAACAAAAAGGAGGGTTAGCAGGCATATATGAAGTCAATGACAGCTAAAAATAGCAAAGTCGCTTTCAGCTTGTAGAGTTCTTTCTTCAAGTAAATATTAAGCATACTTCTCTAGAACTAGTTCCAACGGAATGCTAGCAGCTATTAATAAATATATTAGTTTGCGTTCTTAGTTGAGCATCTGGTTGAAGAAGATGGGAACACCGTAATAACATTTTTGCGACCATTAACAAACAAGAGTGACGATGTTAAGTTGACGCGAGCGGGTAGATTGCACCCCGAGATGAAACTTAAAAATAATGGGCAGGTTTGATAAGCCAATTAACTTATGTAGCATCTGACATCTTTATGTCCTCCGGACAAGCTTCGCGAACAGAACGCGCTGCTCGCTGCAAGCCCCCATATGACCTAGCAGTGAGGCGGCGCTGCCTGCCCCTAGGCAACACAAGCCTTGTTCGCAGCAAGACCCTTTAGGGAAACCCGTGAGCGGAAAAGTCTGCCCCTTATTTTTGCGGAAATTGTGACCCCAAAAGTCGTTTATCTGAATGCACGTAAATCCAATGACACTTGATAATAACCAAGGGCTTACCTATAAAAACTCGCAGTCTCCCGGACAGCAAGGAATCTCGCTAGCAGGAATCAGTACCAATAACCCTTTTGGTCATTCTGGGCTAAGTTTGGGTCAAAATGGCGATAATAACCATTCTCCCGAAGAAAATCCAGTTGGAGATATTATTCCCGGCAGAGTCGCCAATATTAAAGTAATTGGTGTCGGTGGTGGTGGTGGAAATGCCGTCAACCGCATGATTGCTTCTGATTTGAGTGGCGTAGAATTTTGGTCGATTAACACCGATGCTCAAGCTTTAACGATGGCTGCGGCTCCTTGTCGCTTACAAATCGGGCAAAAGTTAACGCGAGGTCTAGGTGCAGGTGGTAACCCTGCTATCGGTCAAAAAGCAGCAGAGGAATCCAGAGATGAAATTGCTACGGCTTTAGAAGGAGCCGATTTAGTCTTTATTACTGCTGGCATGGGAGGCGGAACCGGTACTGGTGCAGCATCCGTTGTAGCTGAAGTTGCTAAGGAAATGGGAGCCTTGACTGTTGGTGTAGTTACCCGTCCGTTCGTATTTGAAGGTCGCCGTCGCACCACCCAAGCAGAGCAAGGTGTTGAAGCTTTGAAAAGTCGGGTAGATACTTTAATCATTATTCCCAATAACAAACTTTTGGAAGTTATTCCCGAACAAACTCCGGTACAAGAAGCTTTCCGTTATGCAGATGATGTATTGCGTCAAGGTGTACAAGGTATATCTGACATCATTACAATTCCCGGTTTAGTCAACGTTGACTTTGCTGATGTAAGAGCCGTAATGGCAGACGCAGGCTCTGCTTTGATGGGAATCGGTATTGGTTCGGGCAAATCGCGTTCTCGGGAAGCAGCTATTGCCGCTATTTCTTCGCCTTTACTGGAATGTTCTATCGAAGGTGCAAGGGGTGTTGTATTTAACATTACAGGTGGTAGCGATTTGACTTTACACGAAGTCAACGCCGCAGCCGAAGCAATTTATGAAGTAGTAGATCCCAATGCCAATATTATCTTTGGAGCGGTTATTGATGACAGGCTCGAGGGAGAAGTCAGAATTACCGTAATTGCAACCGGGTTTACAGGTGAAATTCAAGAAAGGCAACAGCAAAATGCTACCCCAAATCGAGTAGTCACTCCCCAAACACAGCAACAGCAACGGCGACCGATGCCACAACCATCATCAACAGGTGCCAATTCTCCAAAACAACCCCAAGCTGAACCAAAACAGAAACCCGGATTAGAGATTCCTCCGTTTCTTCAAAAACGTCGCAATCCGAATAACTAATTAACCATCGGAGTCTCGGAAAACGGGGGCACAGAGTCTTAGACAAGTCTTAGATTAATTTATTGCCTCCCAAAGTTCCATTCCCAAGGTTCGATAAACACCTTTTCCCTAATTCGGAAAAATTTAGTTTGATTGCTGACCGCAATTGCTCCATTCACATTTGGCGGTAGGTTTTGGTTTGCCTAAATTTATCTGAATAAAGCAAGAGAATTTTGTTGGTATTATCGACTATTGATTGGTCACTTTTTTCGCTGAGCTTGTATCTTTGTTAATTGATAACTGTTTTACAAAAGCTTATTTTTACCAGGGTGTAAGACCTTTAGCCCAAATCTTAAAACTGCTGTAAGTCAATCGTTTATTTTTACATTAGGTTTTTAACTGCTTGTTCTACCCATTCAATAAACTTTTTACCTAAATTTGTATTGCTAAACCTATCAATTTCACGAACACCTGTGGGGCTAGTAACATTGACTTCGGTAAGATAGCCGCCAATTACATCAATTCCCACAAAGATTAAACCGTCTTTCTGTAGAGTAGTCGCCAACTGAGTACAAATTTCTCGTTCTCTGGAAGTAATTTCAGTTTTAGCGACTGTACCTCCAGCAGCCATATTATTGCGGAATTCTCCGGGTGCAGAAAGACGGTTGAGCGCTCCTACTGGTTCAGAGTCGAGTAAAATAATTCGTTTATCTCCTTGTTTTGCTTCGGGTAAAAAAGTTTGTAACATAACTGGTACTTTTCCTTGCAGAGTACTGAGTTCCACTATTGAATTAAAATTGCGATCGCCAGGTTGGAGAAATAAAATTCCTTCTCCTGCTTTGTTTCCCAATGGCTTGAGAATTGCAGCACCTTTATCATCTACAAATTGTCGAATTAGATGTTTATCAGCGCTGACAATTGTTTCTGGAATGGCTTCAGTAAACTGGAGAGCATACATTTTTTCATTAGCACTCCGAATACCTTTAGGGCTATTGACAACCAAAGTTTTGCTCTGGTCGATATAGTCCAAAATATAAGTAGCATAGAGGTAAACATCATTTACCGGTGGATCTGTCCGCATGAACACAGCATCCATCGTTTCCAGGCTGAGATTAGTTTTTTCGCCAACCAGCTTGTACCAGGGATTTGCGGCTTTATAGCCCGTATCTGTCAACTCAACTGGAGTAATATCTACTTGTTGGAGATGTGCCCAAGCACTACTATCTAATACACTTAACTCCCAAGCTTGAGCTATCCAGACTTCATGACCCAGAATACAAGCTGCTTCCATCATGGCTACGCTAGTATCATGACAAGGGTCTAATTTATGGATGGGATCAATAATAAAAGCCAATTTCACGGGATTGCCTCAACTTACCCTTCAAAAAATTGTGGTGATTCATTTAAAATTATCCCTCCTTTGTGTAATACCGTTTCATTAAAAATGAGTAGAGAGTAGAGAGTAGGGAGTAATGAGTAATGAGTAGTTAGTAGATTGCGAGCAAACTTGTAAGAAGAAAAATCACTTGTTACTCTTGATTCCCAATTCCTAACTCTTAACTCCTAACTCCTAACTCCTAACTCCTAACTCCTCCTTCCTTAACCAATCCACAATTTAAAAAAAACCACCCTTTTTACGGGGTGGGACTCAGTGTCAAACAATTTTAAAACTATTAGCTATATTTTCTTTCAACACTTAAGCTAATAGCTCGTCTAATTTGCCTTGAGACTCTAAACCGTAAATATCATCGCAACCACCAACATGAACATCGTTGATGAAAATTTGTGGTACAGAACGTCCTCCGTCTGCTCTTTGAGCCATTTTTTCCCGTGCTTCTTGATCTCCATCAATCACGTATTCGATAAATTCAACCCCCTTCTTACTTAATAAACCTTTGGCACGTATACAAAACGGGCAAGTACTCCAAGTGTAAATCTCGACTTTGGCAGCCATAACGTCCTCATATTGACTTCGCAATTCTTAATTCTAGAACGTTATATTCGCAATGAATGCTCTGCAAGTATTACGTAATACTTTTAATACTTTTATTTTATCTCAAACATTATCATGTACGTCTAATTTATAACCTATAAATATTTTGCTATGAGTGTTAAATAAGACTTTAATATAATTTTTTTTACGAGGTAAGTGCAGATGAGTCTACTACCAGGAGAAATAATAGACCCATAGAAAGCACTAACCACAGTGATTGTGTTGGCTGTAATCCAGGTGCGTAACAATTTAATAATATTTCAGTTTAATTACGGTATACATCAGTATTGACACTGATATATTTATTTTCTCTTTCTCGTCTACCTAGTATTTACCGAGTGTACTTAATTTATAAGTGAATAAAGAATAACAGCCAAAAGCTTTAGATGGTCAAAATAATAAGTGACCTAATGTACTAAAAAACTTACTCTTGTACAGCGCTATGTAGTTAGGTTAGGACATTGATAAAGGATGCAACCCATATTCGTTAAACCTTTAACCAAAATTGCCTGACCTTTCGCTCCTTACGTGTTTCTATCAAGCACAAAATTACTCCTGAAGAAAAATTTCCCAGGAGTGTAGATTTACTTAAATTTTGAATTCTAACTGTTTACCCGGAAGTTGTAGCGTATTGGATTAGCTGACCCAAGCGTTCTCTTAAAGTTTCTAAACCAAGACGCTGGTCTGCGGAAATAAATACGGACATTGGGTATTCTTCCCTAGCTAAAGCTAAGGTTTCACTATTGGCTTGGTCGATTTTGTTGAAAACTACCAGCCCAGGTCCTGGTGTTACTGGCATTTGACCTAATATATCCCTCACCGAGCGAATATGACTCAGCCAAGCAGGATGAGATAAATCTACTAAATGCACCAAACCATCTGCTTCCGTGACTTCTTCTAAAGTGGCACGAAAAGCATCCATTAAAGCTTCTGGTAATTCGTGTATAAATCCTACCGTATCTGTAACTAGAACCTCTTGAGCTTCCTGAGTTACAGCATGGGGAACTACCAAACGACGGGTTGTCGGGTCAAGGGTTGCAAACAATTGGTCTGCTGTATAAACATCGGCATTGGTTAAAGCATTGAGCAACGTAGATTTACCGGCATTGGTATAACCTACTATGGCAATTGTCGGCACCTCTTGATGCTGTCTTCTTTGTCTTAACCTTTCTCGATGCGCTTGTAACTGATTTACTTCTTTTTGCAAGCGACTAATGCGTCGAGAAATGGCACGACGTTCGGTTTCAAGCTTAGTTTCACCAGGACCTCTCGTACCGATACCACCCCCGAGTCGGGACATTGCCTGACCTCTACCGGTAAGTCGCGGTAGCATATACTCTAGCTGTGCGAGTTCCACTTGCAGCTTACCAGCACCGGAACGAGCGCGTTGAGCAAAAATATCTAGAATGACTTCGGTACGGTCAACTACGCGGACTCCTATTTGAGCTTCTAGATTTCTGACTTGTGCTGGTGATAAATCCCGGTCAAAAACTACGAGATTTGCTCCCAGTGTTTGAACGCTTAAAGCAATTTCCTGCACTTTACCTTCACCAACAACTGTTTGGGGATGAATTCGGGTTCGCTTCTGTCGCATCATCTGCAAAACCTCTCCCCCAGCAGTGTCAACCAAGCGACCTAACTCTACTAAGGTATCTTGGAATTGTTGAGTGGTTTCTTTTTGAGTTACAACTCCGACTATGACAACGCGGTCGCGGTCGCTATCAACTTCCCTACCAACAAATTCCCGTCGAAATTCTTCCTCAAGCCCTTCGACTAAATCTAAAAAGTCTTGTTTGCTCAATGCATCCAGACTCATCGCTGGTGAAATACTCCAACTAGGACAAGAGTAATCGCTAGTTTCTAATCCAGAAGTTTGGCTAGTAATTAAGGTACGAGCATCTTGAGGTGCTAAATGTGCCAAATAAGTTTCCTTAACGTATCCAGTCGCACCACCACCCCGACGTTGAAATCCAGTTCCGGTAACATTAAGTATGATTAAAGCATCTAATCTTTGCAGTGCCATAGCAGTCAAAGCACCATCAGAAGGATGCTCCGGCTTTAGCTGAGTAGCAATACAACGGATACCGCTAAGTCTTTCCGCACCATAACGCGGCAGTTCTGTTAGCGGAATTTGGGTCTTACGTGGAGTGCCTACCCCAACCCGAATCACTTGTCCGCGACGGTTGAGATAGGCACATACTGGCTGATTTATTTCAGTACTAATAGCCGCCAGTCGCTGAGCGAATTCCGGAGTTGTAAAACTATCGCCCGGTATGCGCTGGTGGTACAGTCGCTGCAATTGCTTTTGCTGACTGTGTTTCAGACCCTGGAGATTACCAAAGATAGTTTCTATAGGCACCTATGACCAGTTAACTAGTCCCCCATATACATCTATGTTTATTTTACAACAGCGTTTTTAACCTAAACTCTTTCTTTTGGTAGATGCGGTTTTAGTTAGGAGTTAGGAGTTAGGAGTTAAGAGTTAAAAATAATGAATATGAGGCTTTTTCTCACTCTATCCCTCTATCCCTCTATCCCTCTCTTCCTCTCTCCCTCTCCCCACTCTCCCTTCTCTTCCCCCTCCCCCCATCCTCTTGGGCTATACTTGCCAAAGTTAAAAATTTTTCCATGAATATCTGTGTTTACCGCTAATGAAGATTCTGCTTGTAAATGACGATGAGCAATTCACTAAGGAACTAAAAGCGAATTTAAAACAACATCGATATATTGTTGATTCTGCGGTGGATGGACAAGAGGGTTGGGAATTTGTTGAAGCACAAGAATACGATTTAATTGTGCTTGATTTAATGTTGCCAAAGCTAGATGGAATTACTTTTTGCAGTCGTTTGCGTGCGAAAGGTTTGCAAGTTTTAGTAATGTTTTTAACTCGAAGGGCTGCGAGCCAAGATAAGATTAAAGGTTTGGATGCTGGTGCTGATGATTATGTAGTTCAACCGGTACCTTTACCAGAATTAACTGCTAGAATCCGCGCTCTTTTGAGAAGAAAAAGTACGACAGTATCAACCATATTGGAGTGGGGAAACCTTTGTTTGGAAGCAAAAACTGGAGAGGTTAAATACGCTGGTGTTCTTTTGAATTTAACGAAGAAAGAGTATTCGCTTCTGGAGCTGTTCATGCAGGATGCACAGAAGATATACAGCCAAAGCAGTATTTTAAATCAACTGTGGACTTTTGAAGATGAACCACCAACCCGAGATGCTATTAGGACGTTAATTAAAAGACTGCGACAAAAATTAAAGGCTGCGAAAGCTCCTGATTTAATTGAAACGGTTTTTGGAGTGGGGTATCGGCTAAACCCTGCTTTTCAAAAATCATCTTCTACAGATAATAATTCTAAGTTAACTAAGAAACTATCAGAATCTTCTACTTCAAAAAATATTCAAAGCACAAATCAAACAACACTTTTCCAAAACAAGCAAGCTTCTGTTGAATCAGATAAAACCCAAACTCGTTTGTTAATTGTCGATGAAGATAAAGAATTTATTGATAATTTAGTCGAACTTGCAACAACACAAGGATTTCAAACAGCCATTGCACCCAATTCTAAACTTGCAAAGGATTCAATACAAAGGATTCGTCCAGATGTGATTTTGCTAGATATATCTATTGGTAAGGGAGAAAATAAGTTTATTTTTCTGGAGGAAATTTCAAAACAACAACCTCCTATTCCCGTACTTATATTTACTAAACAGGAATTATCTGCGGATAGAGTTGCTCTTGCTCGTCGTAAAAGTCAAGGCTTTTTTCACAAACCAATTTCTTCTAATCGGGTTCTGGAAATCATCGCTCAAACTACAAAACCTGCAAAGAAAATCGAAGCTAAAGTAATGTTGGTTGATGATGACCGGATGATTCTTCGTTTAGTAAAAACATTGCTTGAACCTTGGGGAGTAAAAGTCAATATCCTCAGTAATTCACTGCAATTTTGGGATGAACTTGAATCTGTAAAGCCAGATTTGCTTATATTAGATGTACAAATGCCAAATATTGATGGTATTGAACTCTGTCAATTATTACGTAATGATTCTCGGTGGGCTTGGCTACCAATAATATTTTTGACGGGACAGCGGGATAATGAAACTATTCAACAGGTTTTTTCCGCAGGGGCTGATGATTTTATTAATAAACCGGTTGTTGCTCCCGAATTAATTACACGTATTTTCAACCGTTTGGAACGTACCCGTTTGTTACAAGAGCAAGCAGAAATTAATCCCCTGACTGGTTTGATAAATCGTCAACGTGCTACCCAAGATTTAGAAAAACTATTACGCTTAGCAAATCAGTATCAGCAGTGCTTTTGTTTTGCAATAATCAAAATAGATAGCTTAGATAAAATCAACCATAAGTACGGACATGGATTTGGGGATAAAATGCTTCGTCATTTAGCTTGTTTATTACAAAAAGAATTACGAAGTGAGGATATTGTCTCTTCTTGGAATGGTGGAGAGTTTCTGGTAGGAATGTACGGTATCACCCGTGGTTATGGAGTTGAATGGTTAGCAGAAATATTGGAAATATTACGCTCCACAGAAATCAAAATCGGCGAACAAGTTGTGAATTTGACCTTCAGTGCTGGAGTTACTCAGTATCCTCTTGATGGAAGCGACATAAAAACACTTTACTGTTTGGCTGCTTCGACGATGGAAGAAGCTAGAGAACGTGGAGGAGATTGTATTGTACCTTCTAATTGGAAATCGGTTAAATCTTATCAATCAACTCTTTACAAAGATGTAATTCTGCTGCATAAAGATTCAGAAGAAGCGAATTCAATTATAAAAGCGCTTTCGACCAGAGGTTATGACATCCATTGGTTTAAAGATGGAGAAATAGCATTAGAAGCATTGGTGGAAAAAACTCCTTCGCTACAGGGGAAAGTTATTTTGCTAGAAGAAAATTTACCAGGTTTAAGCAGTGTAGAAATTCTAAAACAATTCAAAAAATATAAAGTAATGCAGCGTTCTAAAGTTATTTGGTTATCTGCTGCTAAAAGTGAAGTTGAAAAAGCTTTAAATTTAGGATGTTTTGATTATATTAATGTTCCTTGCAAGATTTCAGCGTTGATGTACCGTCTGCGTCATTTTGTTGAAGGATAAAATGATTTTAGATTTTAGATTTTGGATTTTAGATTTTAGATTTTAACAACGGATGCGTTTTTTTTGGATTTGGTGAAATTTTGTTTTTACAATAACCTTGTAGAGACGTAAAATTATGCCCTTACGGTCACGTTGAATTAATACGTCTCTTAACAATTACAGAAAAACGAACCCATCCTATTTATTGGATAGACAAAGCAATAGATTCTTTGACCTTTTACCTTTGACCTTTGACCTCAAATAATATTAAACTGCAAACTGCGGTTGCGATGCTGTTTTAGACGAAGGTTGCTGTTGTAAATTAGGCTTTTCTGTTTCTAAATGCTTATTTATTGCAGCTAAAAGCTTTTCAGCCACTATGGGTTTGGTCATGAAGTCAGTAGAACCAGCAACTTTAGCCCGGAACTTATCGAACAGTCCATCACTACCAGTCAATATAATTATCGGAATATTAGCAAATTTATTAACCCTTCTGATTTGGGCACAAACTTCGTATCCGTTGACAACTGGCATCATTAAATCTAAAAATATCAAATCTGGTTTGTTCTCAATCAAAGAAGGTATTGCTTTAATTGCATCTTGAATTTGAATAAACCTCATACCATTTGATGTAATAATGCTTCCCAGAGTTTGACATACTTGAAGGCTATCATCAATACAGGCAATCAGCGGGGCTTTTACTGTTTCTTGAGAAGGAGATGGCAGGTTTTGCTTAACTTCTTTTATCGATAAAGCTAAATCCGGTAACTCCGACATTTGAATAAATCCTCTAAGAATAAAAGGTAATAAATCAGAGGATATTTTGAGAATATTAAAATTTAGTTTTATGGCTAAATCTTGTAAAGTATATTTGCCGTTAATGAAATTAACAAAGTTTTGATAGACATTCGGAGTAACAAGCTGTTGAACTTGTTTTTTCTGAAGTAAAACAGGTGATAGATGAGGAGTAAAATTTGCTAATCCAGCTCCCGACCAAGCACCCCATTCATCTTCCATTCGCTTCAGAAAAAAATCTGTATTCATGAAGGTCAGGGATATGTCTAAGATAACTTTAGGATTGCGACTGTAGGATACATCTTCAAAATTTGCCTGCTGTGCAATATCAAATAATACTTCTGATATAACATTTTTTGCGACAGAATCAACTTGAGTTCTATCTACTTTTTTTTGCTTGTATAAAGCAGTTAATAAATTATAATCCCAAAGCGAATCTTTAAATTGATTTGGCTCTAATTTTATTTCATCAATTTTGATTTGAGGACAATATTGACTGACTTTTCTACGCCAGCGTCGAAAAGGATGAACTCCTCCTGTTGCCCAAATAATTCTTCCAAAACGATAGTATAAACCCCATTTATTTTTAGAAGAATTTATCTCTAACTTGCCACTATATTGATTTGTTGTACAAGTTTTAAATTGTCCAATTAGGTCTTGATATGTTACTAACTCTGTATGCACCATGATAACTTTATGATAACTTTCTTCTTTTAAAAAATAATGCAGATGGTAGATGGTAGATGGTAGACGGTAGATATTAGAAGAAAATATTTTGTCAAATTTTGGGAAGGTCGCAAATTTAGTTATCAAGGAAAAATAATGATAAGTATTTGCAGAAAATCCTAGGTATTTACATTCATAACACTAATGAAAAAATGTGACAACGCCGTGACATCGGTCACGCAGCTAAATTGATGTACAAGAATGTCTGAGAAAAATTTTTTATAGTCTCTGATAGAAAGCGATTAGAAGTGGGAACAATAAGTATATGATACAAATTTCTGTGGATTTAAGCTTCGGACTATGAAAGTTAGAATCTTATTTGAAGTTTGATAAATGACTTTAAACATCAGTACATCTACTAAAAAGGTATACTCCCAATGACTCAAATGCTCAGAGAAGAAGTGCGAGAACGTCTTGGTAATATCGACCAAATCCGCGATATCATTTTTGGGGCACAGATAAGAGAATATGAAACCAGATTTGGCAAGTTAGAATCGGATATTTCGCTTCTACAGCAGGAAATGCGCTCTCATGTCGAGCAATTAAAAACTACTTTTGCATCAGAATTAAAAGCAGGGTTTGAAAACTTAGAGAAGAAGCTGAAATTATTTAACCTCAATAACGAGGAAGAAGCTGCTGATTTGCGTCTTTCAGTAGATAGATTAAATAGAAAATTAACTAATTCCGTACAATCACTGGATGAAGAATTAGATTCTCAAACTCAATCAATCCGAGAAGAAGTTTCTCAAACAAAAGTTCAATTTGAAGAAGAAGTCTTAGCTTTACGAGATTTAGTTCTGGAAGAAATTGAACATCGTTTCTCTAAGTTGAGACAAAGTAAAGTTTCTAAAGACGATATGGCTGAGACATTATTTGCTTTAGGAATGCGACTCAAAGAAAAAGAATTCATTCCCATGCTTCGAGAAGCTGGAGATGAAAACGGCGAAAATCATTCCATAAAAATGCTTAGAAATGGAGAGAAAAAGTTATCAGAATTATTAACTAGCTCCAACGGTTCGGGTAATGGTTCAAGCAACGGTTCCTCTGAAGCTAAGTCTTAGTAAAAAAGATGGGGGAGAGGAGAAAAGGAGAAGAAAATTGAGTGAGAGAGGGAGAGAAAGAGAGAGTGAGGAAATTCTCATACTCATAACTCCTAACTCCTAACTCCTAACTCCTAACTGTTACTAAATGTCCCTCGGGGAAAGCTGACGCTAACATTGGTCACCGTTAATTGATGAAATGTCTCAATATGCTGACTTGAATCGGGAAGAAGCTCAACAGCTTAATAATTTTGTAGATTTACTCGTTGATTTATCAATAGTCGAACCATCTCAACAAGTTTCTGAAACATCATCTAAACAAGAACAACTCAACGAGAATGATTTTCAGATAAAAAATCAAAATCAAAATCATTCTCAAAATTTCCAGAATTTACCACAAATGTCTAATTCAGATGAAGTGTCATCTGCTGAAGTTGATAACAGTGGGGAATTTTCAAAATTAAAAAAGACATTGACTGAGGTCGATATCGACAGTCAATTTTCTAACACTATTTATTTACAGGCAAATTTGGACTCTTCTCAAGCTCAAACAAATCTACCTAGTTACCAACCTAATTACCAAGAGGAACTATTAGAGGAAATTGCAGTACAAACTGAGCCATTAAAAAATCAATCAGATGATTCAGAATCAACAATTGCTGCTTTTGAAAAGTTACAGGATATTTTAGTTGGAGATGAGCTAGCGGAAATTCAACAAAATGTACAAAAGCTCAATCAACAACTATACGATTCTGATGAATTGATGAAGCTGCTTTTACCGCATATTACTGAACTTTTAAAGCAAAAAATTTCAGAATCTCAAGAGGAATTTGTAGAAGCAATTACGCCAATTATTGATAAAGCTATTTACAGCGGAGTCCAGCAAGATAAAGGTAGTATGGGTGAAGCTTTAGCTGCTGCGCTTCCTGTCGCAATTGCCGAACAAATTAGTATCAATTCGGAGGAAGTTGCTGAATCAATTGCTCCTGCTATGGGAGAAGCAATTCAAAAACAAATTGAACTAGAGCAGGATAAAATTGTAGATGCACTTTATCCCGTAATTGGTAATACTATTGCCAAATATATGGGGGAAACAATCCAAGCAATAAACGCACAAATTGAAAATACTCTAAGCGTTGAAGGAATAAAACGCAAGATTAGAGCGAAATTACAAGGAGTTTCTGAAGCAGAATTAATAGTCAAAGAATCAATATCTTTTAATCCTCAAGCTATCTTTTTAATTCATAAAGCATCTGGCTTAGTTATTTGTGATATTCAGCCTTCAGAATCGGAACGATTAGAATCAGATATGATAGCGGGAATGCTGACCGCAATTCGTAGTTTTGCGAATGATTGTATGGCTCAGTCTGGTAATATTTCTGAGCTTGATGAGATTGATTACGGTAATTTTAAGATACTTTTGGAAGTCGCGGGATATTGCTATCTAGCAATTATTGTTAAAGGAGAAACCCCAAAGAAATTTATTTCTCACGTGCGTCAAACTCTCATCAAAATTATCAAGAGTTACGGTAAGTCAATTGAACAATTTGAAGGTGATTTAGAAACTATTCCTACTGAAGTAAATACGCTTTTAGCAACTTTAACGGAATTTAAGCATCAGAAGCAAGAAAATAAAAGTAAATTTTCACCTTTATTGATATTAAGTTTATCAGTTCTAGGCTTAATTTTTATTCCTTGGGGAATTTGGCAATATCATAGCAGTAAAATTCGTTCTATTGAAAGTAAAACAGCTTTGGCTTTGGCTTCTGCACCAGAGTTATCAGTTTATCGTCTTGATGTCAAAGTCGAAGGAAATAAACTTCAGTTGAAGGGAAGAGTACCGAATGAATATTTAAAAACAAAGGCTAATCAAATTGCTGTTGAAGCTGTTCCTAAATGGAAGATTGATAATCGAATTATTGCAGTTGAAATACCAGTATCACCAGTGCTAGCAAAAGCTGAAGTGAAACGAGTCACCGCAGTTTTAAATAAGGTAAATGGTACTGCTATTTCCTCGAATTACAGTAATGGAAAAGTTTTTGTAGAAGGTAGTGTAATTCGAGCCGCAGATGCTAAAGCAATTACTCAAGCATTTGAAAAAATTCCTGGAGTAAAAAAGGTATCAAGCGCAGTATATATAAATTCAGTTTCTATCCCGGTAAGGTTTTACTTTGAAAATAAATCTTCAGAGATAATATCTAAGGATTTAGATAAAAAGCTTGACCAGGTAAAAATATTTCTTAATCAGCATCCCAGCTATAATTTAAAACTTATTGGCTATAGCTATTCTCCTAATAAAAATTTATTCGTTAACAAATTAGCAATTCAACGAGCAAAAAACGTTCGAGAAGCGTTGATTAATCGAGGAATTTCTCCATCTCGCTTACAAACTATTGGTAAAACTAGTTTACCACCGGGAATTGATAAAAATCAGCCTGCATCACTAATGCGCTGCGTTGTTTTAGAGCCGATTCTTGTCAATGAATAATAAATAATTTCAATTGCATTAATTTTTTTTCGCTCCCTAAGTAAAATTAGGAAGTCAGACTTTTTTAAGCTTTTTTAATTTTTATTAAACCTAAAGGGTGCGAAAATTTATCAGGTAATAATTAGAAAAGCTTTGATACATCTACCTAACATTTGATTTCCAATTATGTCTACTATTTCCAAAAAAATTTGTTTGATTGGTGATTTTGGTGTCGGAAAAACTAGTTTGATTCGCAGATTCGTTGATAGACAGTTCAGCGATAAATATTTATCTACCGTAGGTGTAAAAATATCTCGAAAATCCGTAGAAGTAACCGATTCAAAGCAGGGAAAAAATCTGAATTTACAATTATTAATTTGGGATATAGAAGGAAGTACTAAATTTAAAGGGATTTCAGCAAGCTATTTTCAAGGAGCTAAAGGAGCAATCATAGTTGGTGATGTGACACGACCGGAATCACTAGAAAATATTTCAGAACATATCCAAGCTTTCTTAAAAGTTAATCCCCAAGGTAAAACTGTGATTGCTTTGAATAAATCAGATTTGATTGATGCAGAGTATTTAGAAAAGTATCGCCAAACTTATAGCTTTAAGGATAATCAAGCTTTTGTTTCAACTTATGCAAGTTCTGCTAAGGATGGAACAAATGTTGATGAAATATTTCAATCTTTATCAAATTCTATGATTTAATAAAATGAACTCTTTAACTACAAATATATTATCTCTACGTCGTATAGAGTATTTAATCGTTGACGAACATTGGAAGATTATTGAATTATCTCCAAAAGTTAATCTTTTAGCTGATAACTCCTGTGAAGTAGAAGTCGGAAAAGATATTCGGATGGGTTTTCCTGAATTAATTGGTATTGAGGTAATTGCTAGCAATATCATAGCAGGTAAACAAAATAATTTTGAATTAAAAGGAGTTGCTCGAACTCAAAAATCTTTAAATCCAATTTATATTGACATTTGTATAGCTAACAATATTAAGGAAAATCAATATAGTAATGAATTGTTGGTAGTCATTGAAGATGTGACAGAGAAAATGGTTCTGGAACAATCTTTAGTCCAAGGTGCGAACGAGGCTAATTTATTGTTACGCACCTTGACAGCTTCTAAGCAATATATTGACCAAATTATCACATCAATGGCTGATGCTTTATTAGTCACAACCCTGTCGGGAAAAATCAAAACTATAAATCGTACTGCACAAATTTTGTTGGAATATGACGAAGCAGAAATTCGCGGTCAATCAATTTCTATTGTTTTAAAAGAAGTAAATAATTGGAAAGAAGAAATAGAACAAAGAGGAAATATTCAAACTCCTTTATTTGGACCTATAACTCCTTTAGTTAAAGAAGTTGAAACAGTTTGTCAAACCAAAACGGGAAAAACAGTTCCGGTTGCTTTTTCATGCTCGAAAGTTCAGACAGAAATTGAGCATTTTCAAGGTTATGTTTATATTTTGCGAGACATGACGGAACGAAAACAAGCTGAACTTGCAAAACAAGAGTTTTTAGCAATGATAAGTCATGAAATACGTACTCCTGTTGCAGCGGTAATTGGAATGGGGGATGTTTTATTAAATACTGATTTGTCGGAACAACAAGAGGAATTTGTCGAAACTATTTGTAATAGCGGAAAAGCTTTGCTGGAAATCATCAATGATATTCTTGATTTTTCCAAAATTGAATCTGGAAAGTTAGAAGTTGAAGAAGAACCTTTTCATTTAAATAGCTGTATTGAAGAAGCGCTTACTTTATTAACACCTAAAGCAAAAGACAAAAAATTAGAACTGGTTTTCCATAATAATTCTGAAGTTCCACAAGTTGTTGTTAGCGATATTAGCCGATTACGGCAGATTTTAATTAATCTAATTAGCAATGCGATTAAATTTACCGACACTGGAAGTATTGAAGTTTCAGTTACCAGTCGCGAACGTCAAATTATTGGTAATGAAAAGAATAATCATGAAATTCAGTTTGCAGTCAAAGATACTGGAATAGGAATACCAAGCAATAGGATTAATCGTTTATTTAAAGCGTTTACTCAAGTTAATTCTTCTATAACTAGAAAGTATGGTGGTACGGGTTTAGGATTAGCTATTTGTAAACAATTAAGCGAATTAATGGGTGGTAAAATTTGGGTTGAAAGCGAAGAAAATAAAGGTAGTACATTTTATTTCACTATTACCACTCGGGTTGTCAACACACAATTAAAGCAAGAATGGGAAAGTAAATCAGAAGAATCTGACATTTCAATTGACGCTACTGTGGCTGAAAAAAACCCTTTAAAAATACTTTTAGTAGAAGATTACCCGACGAATCAAAAAATGATAACCTTAATGTTGCAACAAATGGGTTATCAAGCTGATATTGCTAACAATGGCTTAGAAGCACTTACAGCATTACGTCGTCAATCCTATGATGTGGTATTAATGGATATGCAAATGCCGGAAATGGATGGTATGACGGCAACAAGTTATATTTGTCAGGAATGGGATGTCTCTGTACGTCCGCAAATTATTGCATTAACTGCAAGTGCTATTTTAAAAGAAAAAGAAGGTTTTTTAGAATTAGGAATAAATGATTATCTTGCGAAACCTTTTCGTATTGAGCAATTGCTGCATGTACTTAGCAAATGTCATATTCAGCAAGAAGAAATTAGTAGAATAAAGCAATTTACTCATACAGAATCCAGCATTCAAAATTACTCCATAATTGATACAGCAGCATTGCAAGAAATTTATCGAATTGCTGATTTTAATGGTGGAGTAGATGCAAGAGAATTCTTACTAGAAACAATTGATGATTATTTAGAAGAAACTCCTCACTTTTTAGCAGATATGCGGGCTGCTTTTGAAGAAAATAATTTTAAATCTCTTCAGCTATTAGTTCATACACTTGCTTCTAGTAGTGCAACATTAGGAGCAAATAAATTAGCTGATTTATGTACGCAGTTAGAGATAATGGTGGTTAGTGAAATGCGAGAGGAAATAGCAGAGCATATTGTTAAGATTGAAGCCGAATATCAGAATGTGGAAGGTGCTTTGATGGAGAAGCGGGGGAAGTATTGATTTAGGGAGTAGGGAGTAGAGAGTAGAGAGTAGGGTGTGTTGTCGCGTTAGCGCAACGCACCGGGTTAGTATCCTTAATCAAAATTAATCCTAATTACCCAAACGAAGTATTAAAACAATTTATTAACCCTTTATTTAGAAAAACTGGTTTAAACAAACTCTATCAAATTTATACAAACTTTCTTAAATTAATTGGCTTCAAACGATAACCAAACTGTACTTGATATTAGCCCACGAAGGTGGGCTTCGCTTTTATAGCCCCAGATTTCCAATCTGAGGGTATTAATTTTGATTAAGGATACTAACCCGGTGCGTTGCGCTAACGCGAC
>JBCBHT010000038.1:0-36472 GCA_038525335.1 Cyanobacteria bacterium J06621_15
GAAACGCTGTTGCGGCGACGATAGTGGTCGGGTTGCTGACTGTGAAAATAGCTCGGTGCCAGGTTTTTAATTCTAAGCTAAACAAAAAATCCTTCCTTGATATATGGGAGGATTTTTTGTTTCTTTTAGGAAGAGAATCTTTCCACAAATGATGGAAAGATTTTTTGGTGTGCCAAATTCAGGTAATAATAATTCATTACACAACAACGCCATCGCGAGTGTAACGGAGTGAAGCGAAGCATATATCCTATCGGACACGCTTCGCTAACGCAAGGGTTAAGATTGATTTTTTTAGCTTCTAATAAGGGTAAATAATTTTGTTCACTTACTTATTTCAAAAAAATCTATTTTTTAAAAAGATACTTAATAATCCCAACACAAAATACAGCGTTTAAAGCTTGACATATAAGTACGGTTATAGCAACTACAAGAACGTTATATTGAACCGCTATCAATAAAACTAAAGCAAATAATACAGTAAAAATTAAATTCCAATAAAGATTAAGTTTGATTTTATTTAGAGAATTAAGTAGATGGTTAGTTGCATGATAAACAACAACAGGTATAACAGAAAGACAAATAATTACTAAAATTGGAACTGCACTAGCCCATTTCTGACCAAAAATAATTGGGACATAAAATGGTGCTAGACTCGATTGTAAAATAATAAGTGGTATTATCACTAAAGAAGATTTTTTAAGACTAGTAAAAAACCTAGTTCTGAGTTGTTGTACGTTCTCTCTTACTTCACAAAAATATGGAAACATAGATGAAGTAAATGCCATGATGACATTATTACTTATGCCAGAGCCAGCATTAAAAGCGAAAAAGTATATTCCTAATGCATCTACGCCTAAAAATTTTCCTACTATTAAATAATCTATATTTTTTCGTAATTGTTCTAATAAAGAAACACCTAGTAAATTGCCACCATAGCTAAGAACTTCTTGCCATTTATCAATTTTGAAAAATTTACTTGGTTTCCAGCGATAGCTTCTATTCAGAATAATCATTTGCACGGGATAAGCTAAAAGCATTCCTAAAACTACAGCCCATACTCCCATACCTAATATCGCTAATAGCGCTGTGATTAAATTTGTAGCTATAGCTAACGCTCCTTTAGCAAAAGCTACAATCTTGAGTCTGTTTTGCCGTCTAATTAAAGCTTCTTGAACTAAGAAAAATGGAATAATTAAATAGAGTAAGCTAAGAGTAATTAATGGAAAAATCAACTCATCGCTACCGTAGAACTTCGCAATCGGGAAAGCTGCAAGAGCTTGAATCAAAGCAATCGAGCCACATAAAATCCAGTTGAGCCAGTATGATGTCAAACATACAGCTTCTAAGTCATCTTCGTTGACTTGAATAATTTTAGAACCGACTCCATTTCTGAGGGTAAAAATATTACCGAAACTCCAAGCTGTATAGATAACAGCTACTAGTCCATAGTCGTAAGGAGTAAACATACGAGCTAGTATGACTGTGGTTACTAAACGGGAAATGCGATGCAGTAGCTCTGAGACTCCCATCCAGCCACTGTTGCGAACAAATTTATCGGATAATAGACTTTTAAATTTTGCTTTTACTAACATCTATTTTGTATATTTTTATTTATTGAAATTGCTAACAAGTTTACGAGTTTGATTCAGGTGATTAACAAATTGAATGTAGCCGTTTCTTCCAAAGTAACGTACTAAAAAGATAGCTATTACCAAACGAAAGTTCTCTTTAGAAAAAGCTATTTGAGGATTATGCTTTAAAGCTTGTTGACGAAAATGTTCTGCTTGATTGCAGTCAGGTTCTTTACTTTGAATACATTTCCAGCCAAAAATAAGATTGATGCGACTATAACTTCTATTTCGTAAATATAGAAGTTCAAATGGGACTGATTGAAAGGCTTTTTCTATAATGAGACGAAAATTCTCTATAGTCTGAGTATATTTCTGTGATTTATTGTTTGCATGGTGACGATAATAAACTAAAGGTTCTTTGATAACTGCAAAAGAATAATTAGTAGCGATACGAATCCACATTTCCCAGTCTTCTGCAAACTTTAAAGTTGTATCGAAAAAACCTAGTTTTTCAAAACATTCCCTACGCACCATTGCTGCGCTGCAAGACCTAACAATATTTCCTTCTATAAGTTTTTTCCAAACATCACCTTCTGTCGTATTAGCATATATTTTGCCTCGATAATTACCTTTAGCATCAATTGATAATATCCAAGCATAAACCAAACCCGTACCTGGATTATTATCTAAACAATGTACTTGCTTTTCCAGTTTCGTTGGTTCCCAAAGGTCATCTGAGTCAAGAAATGCTATGTATTCTCCGGTAGCATGAGCAATACCGTTATTTCTTGCAGTTGATGCACCTTGGTTTTTCTGAGTAATTAGCTTAACTCGATTATCTTTAATTGTGCTTACCCATTCTTCTACACCATCAGAACTACCATCGTTAATGATAATTACTTCAAAATCAGTAAAGGTTTGTTTTAACACGTTCTCTACTGTTTTAGAAAGATAGTTCATTGCATTATAAGCAGGTATGATTACTGAAACTTTTGTCATTGTTTTTTCCTAATTTATTTAATTAAAACAATATTTATGTATGCTTTTGATTCAAATTTTTAGCTGCTATACATAGGAATATTTGCGATTTTTGGTTTCTAAAACATGCAGCCATTTATTTAATTTTTGGGTAAATTCTTCACCGTTCCAGTTATGAACGTGAAAGCGAGGTAATTGAAAACAATCGCTGTATTTCCAAAGCATACCTTCATTTGTTGTACAAGCACGTTCTAGACCAGCTTGTTGCATCAAAGATATTGTTTGAGGTGCGTAGTTACCGTAGGGATATGCAAAAGATGTTATTGAATAGTTCAGCAATTTTTCTAAATATGCTTTACTTTGCTCAATTTCTCGCAGTTGTGACTTTTGGGACTGAACGGAAAGAAGTGAATGAGTGACTGTATGAGAGCCAATCTCTACTAACTGGTTTTCCCCTAAAACGCATAGTTCTTCTGAAGAAAGCGAACGATGAGTTGAACGAAGTCTTGTTTCAATACCAATCCAGGTTTTTATTGCTTCAAGTGCTTCAAGTCGTATTTTGTATGGTAAAAACCGCAAAGTTTGCCATATAGAATAGTAAAAGCAATGTCGAGAACCTGCTTGAGTTTCCCATGATTTGCTATTGCAATCACGCTGATATAGTTCTTGAGTGTAGTTAGCAGCTGTACCTAATTTCCAGTTGTGGGTATTACCTTCTATAAACAAAGTCAGCTTTTCTGGTAATTTACCAGGTTGCAACAACAAATGCTCTAATTCATCCCACCAAAACTCACGTTGAGAATTAATATGACCAGTAGTTACAAAAACTGTAGCGGGAATACTATATCGTTCTAGCAATGGTTTTGCATTGTAGAGATTATCTGCATAACCATCATCGAAGGTAATCGCTACAGCATGCTGAGGAATACTTTCATGAAGATGGGACTGTGTTAACTGTCTTAGTCCCATTGGATTACTGTACTTTTGCAGAGCTTCCAGATGTTGCTCGAAGTTTTTTGGTGTTACGCATAGCGACCAAGGATCTAAACCTGGTTCGCCGATACGGTGATACATTAAAATAATGGCATTATTAGTAAACGTTCTCTTTCTCAGTTGCTCTGCCCGATGTAATTTACTAATACTGAGTGCGTTCATGATAACACCTCTGATTTTGCGACTTTAAGTAGATTCAATTCTGCTTGCTCAATCTATAATTAAATTTCTGACAATTTGTTTGACATTTTATTCGCGATATGGGTCCAGTTAAATAAATTTTCAATTTTATGCCTTGCATTCTTAGACATTTGTTCTAAAAGATTAATATCAGATAGCAGCCTAATCATTTGATTTGCTAAAAGTTCTGATGTTGGCTGAGAAATAACAATACCATCCGATTCGCTATCAATAATCTCAGATATCCCTCCATTATCTGAAACAATACAAGGTACTCCGAAATTCATGGCTTCTATGGAAAATAAACCCACGGGTTCGCATATTGCTGGTGCAACAACTATATCTGTTTCAACAAACAGATTTTCCATTGCTGAAGAAGAAGAAACAAATCCTTGAACCTGAACACCATCTTGATTAATCGATAAATTATTACCAACGATTACCAATTTGGCTTGAGGAATTTCTTGTTTAACTTTCTGAAAAGCTGCTAGAACTAAATCACCTCCTTTTCTTTCAAAATCAGAACCATTAAAAAGTATTTGCTTGCTACCAAATTTCTTTTTACCTTGGTAGGGTTCTAGGAATTTACCAGAAGTTCCAGCAACTGTTATTTTATGAGGACTAACTCCGTAATCTTCTATTAAAGAATGTTTGACTAAACTACTCTTAGTAAAAAGATGACTGGTATTTTGATAAGCCCTGCGCTCGCATTCTATCCAAGAATAAAAATCCTGTTCTATTCCAAATGGTGCCCATGCAGACCAGTTTCTTTTAGCTAAAGCCATTGTATAGTCTAAATAAGTCACATAAGGAATATCGAAGTTATCCCACAATGGATTATACATGCCATAAAGATGAAATATTAAATCTGGTTTATATTTCAAACTTCTAATTCTTTTTTCTAAACTGCGTGATGTTTTGATAAAACTATCAGCATTTTTTCGCAGACTACTGGCTGATTTTACAGGTAAAAAGGAAAATCTTTTTTTGACTAATTTACCAATTTTTTTTAGTAGTTTTGCTTCCGAAAATTTGTCAATATTCAGATATTGTATATCTCCAATATGTGGTGACATTTCTTGGAACAAAAGCTGATGACGATTAATCATAAATCTATCACCGGTAACTAATAATTTTTCAATATTCATAATTTTTAATTCCTAAAAGTAAATTTGATAAAGATGGTTTTTACTCTAATTTATTATTCTGAGTTATGATTTTGATTTAATATTTAATATTACTTTTCTACAATCTGAGAATCATTCCAGTCCCAACCAGCAATTGCACAAATTGATATCCAATAGAAAAATAAAGCAGTATGACTCCATATATTTTCAGTAATCATACCTACTGTAATAGCTAACAAAGTTGCAATTAAAACTAAACTAATTTCCCTCTGAGAACTTCCTGGGGGTGAAGAAAACCATAATTTAGCCAAACGTGCAATATTAGCGCCAAGAAAAGCCAGAAACAAGCCTAAACCCACAACTCCTCCTTCAACCAACCACCTTACATAGTCGTTGTGAGCTTCATTTCCACCAACTGCAGGTGTAGCCCCTAACCCGTAACCTAGAATTGGCGATTGTTTCCAAGCTTTCAATAAATGGTCCCAGTGAGCCAGTCTCCAGTTAAAGCTATTGCCGTCTGAATGTGATAATAAAATCGAACGGGATACATCCATATCTGGATTAAACAAGGGTGTATCAGCTACAGAAGCTAAACGTTCTCTGCCAAAGTCAGTACTTGCAAATAAACCAACGATGACTGTCAATAAAAGAATGCCACCGATAAGTTTGAGCGGGCTAAATTTAGGAGCAATTAAAACTATCATTAAGACCGATGTCATCACCAAACCAATTAGAGTTTTTGTGCTGACTATAAAAAATGTAATTACACCCATTAACAACAGCCAAATCCAGCGCTGTTGAGATTTTTCTAACTTCCAATAGGTTAAACCCAGAAAAAATATTAAAAAAGTAGCAAACGTATTTGCATGACCGAGGGTTCCATTTATACGAGAAGCCCCTTCAATATCTGTTAGGGCACGCGCTCTTGGTGCTAGCAAGGGAGGAAGCAAGGAAGAAGGCAGAATTAGTTGCAGCGTGGCTGCTGCGAGCGGTCCGATTAAACTTAAGAAAAGGGCATTAATTATCTGATGAGGATGCATACGCTTTTGTAGCTGCATGATTAATAGATATGCCATTAACCAAGAAAACAAACGCACCCATTCCCGGATAGCTTCTGGCAAATGCGAACTGTCTAACCCCAGTCCACCCAGAGATAACAGAATTACTGAAACTCCTTGCAAAGCTACCCAACCGGCAAAAAACCACCAGAATTTATCTAATCTTACAGGTTTACCCGTTAATAGCTGAGTAATTACGTAAAGCAAAGTCAAAGCATCTAAGCCAACCGCAAACGCAGCGGGTATCTGCTGAGCGTAAAATATATCAAGGGAGGAACGCAGTACCAGTAAACTAATTACTGCTTGCTCAAATTTGGCGAAAAACCAAATTATTAGTACCGCTAAGATTAAAGTAGCTCCCAGTAATTGAGGATTAGCCCCAACCAAGAAACCTGAAAATAAACCAATTCCTATTCCTATCAAGCTTATAAACAGTCCTAGACGAAAACGAGGACTCAGGAGTTGATTGTTAAACATTCCTAATTAGCCCTCAAACCGTTAACTGTATTGGCTGTGTTGTTGGCTTCTGATTGTGCAGCAGTCAGATTTCCTATAGATTCATAATTATTTATTGACCAGGAATAGTAATGTCTTTCCTTTGCGGATGTTGTTTGGTCGTTTACTACCACTCCTAATACTGGTACGCGGCTTTTGCTTAATTCCGATACAGTTTTTTGCAGTAGTTCTTTTCTCGTGAAATCAGGACGAGTAACTATAATTAATCCGTCACTATTTTTACTTAAAATTGCCGCATCAGGGCTATCGCTTAAACTATTCGTATCTATAATTACTAAATCATATTTGTTTGCGGCTTCTCTCAATATGGTAGCTATCTTTGCAGACTCTAACAATTGGGAAGAACGCTGATGCTGTTTGGAACATGTCAATAGGTGAAGACAATCGATGTTTGTCGGTTGTACGGCTTCTAGTAAAGATTTTCTGCCATCTATGACATCTGTAATTCCTTGTGTCGATTCTATATCAAACACCTTGTGCTGTATAGGTTTTCGTAAATTTGCATCAATAATTAATGTTCGCCGAGATAGCATGGCAGAAACGGCAGCTAAGTGAGATGCTACTACTGACTTACCTTCACCAGAACTAGTGCTGCTTACAACAATGACCCTAGGCTTCCCGACATCTTTTATTTCTAATACTTTCAATAGGCTGCGGTAAGGTTCGAGCAAACTGAAATTTTCCAAAAATATTTCTGCTGACCTTAATCTCAATTTATTATTGGGTAAAGGAGGTAGTACTCCCAACAGCGGCACTTCCAGTAATTCCTCTATCTCTGGGGCATTCTTAAGAGTATTATCCATCACTTCTAACATTAAAACTACCCCAGTTGCTAGAATGCTACCAAAGACTGTAGCAAGCACTAGAACGACTGCCGGCTTTGGAGAAGCTGGTGAAGTTGGTACTGTTGCCGCTTCTACTATGCGAATGTTGCTTATTTTTTGTGCTTCAGCAATTCGGGCTTCCTCTAGTTTATTTTGGAGAAACTTCAAGGATGACTCCGCTTCTTTTCGTTTACGGATGATGGTGGCAAGTTTTTGTTGTTTTACCGGCAGTTCTGCAAGACGTTTTTGAAGGTTCGCTAGTTCATTTTGAACAACTTTTAGCTTATTCTCAATTGCTGATTTCTGAATGCGATTGGCAATTAGTTGCGAAGCAAGATTCTGACTAAGTTGCTCCCCTGCAATATTATTATCGGTAATAACAGTTTCATTACCAGAAGAGACTTCAGCAAGTTCTTGCTCGTATAATCTTTTGGTTGCATCGCGTTGCTGAATCAGCGATATCAGAGCAGGATGACTTTCTGTGAAGCGCGAGCGAATTTCAGTTAGCTGTTGCTCTAAATCTGCTAGCTTTGCTCGCAACTTTTTGAGTTCTTCATTTTGACCGCTACGCACTGCTGCGTAAGCATTAGTCGGGTTTCGTGTTTGAGTAATCTCCTGCAAAGATGCTTCTTGCGACCGCGCTTCTTGCAGTTGAATTAAAAGATTGCGCTGTTGCTCTTCCACAGAGGCTAAGCTTTCTACTAAGCTTTTGCTTTGTTCTTCAAAAGAGACGATACCGCTTTCACCTCTATATCTTTTTTCGGCAGTTTCAGCTTCTGTCAACCGCTTGCTAGCACCAGGAAGCTCATATTTTTCTAAAAATTCTTTGATTTTGCTAGCTTCTGCTTTAATGGTGATGATATTTTCTTCAACCACTGACCGTGCAACTGCATTGAGCAGGTCTTTAGCTAGAACTGGGTTTTGGTTTTGATAGTTCAATTCTAGGATATTGGTAGCAGGAAGAATTTTGACCTGTAAATTTTCACCGATGTTTTTTGGCTTTGGTATTGTTTGAGGTGATAATAATTCATCCTCAGAAGAAACTTCAGCTATTGCTCTTGCTAAAACAGCCTGTGACTTGACTAGCTCTGCTTGGTCAGCAAGAGGGTTAGAGCTAATACTATTTCTTGATGACTGGGTTAAATCTCGACCCAACTCAGAAACGCTTGCTAATTTATTGTCAAGCATTAATCGCGCCGACGTTTGATAAACACGTGGGGTTACGGCAAGGTAATAAACTGCTCCTGCCATCACAGCAGTAAATGTAGCGATGGCAGGTAAACTCCGCCGCCGACAAACTGTCAATATAGATTTAATGCTGTTATTCATCAAGTTTATTCTTCCAAAAAATGCACATCCCATTCTCAATTTGGCTATCGATTTTTTAAATACATCTGCTCTAGTTTCTTGAAGCCAGATTGTAATGTAGGTGAAAAATCGGGTGCGTTCAATGTCTTACTATAAAGATGCAGGTATTGAGAAGTAATTAAATCCCAGTTGTAATTCTGCTTTACGTATTGTTGGGCTTCACTAGCTACAAACTTCATCTCATCGGAATTATTAGTAGCTTTTTTGAGAGCAGCTATAAAAGAGTTCAGATTCCCAGCTTCAAAAAGTACTCCTCTATCATCACCTATTAACTGTCTGTGAGGTGGAATATCGCTGGCTACAATGGGTATCCCTTCTTGCATTGCTTCTAACATTGCTAAAGGAAGTCCTTCAATATCGGAAGGTAGTACAAATAATCCTGCTCCCCGGACTATCTCCCAGAGACGACTTCCTCGAAGTTCCCCTGCGAATACTATATCGCGGTCATTAGCAATTTTCTCTAATAACTGTGAGGTAAAAGATTTTGTATTGCTTACACCTCCAGCGATAACCAGTTTCCAGCCTAGTGGCTTTAAAGCACTAAAGGCTTCAACCAGCAATTCCGGGCGTTTTTCTGGTACCAGTCTTCCTAGGAAAAGCATGTACTTTCCTGGCTGTAAAGCAAGAGAATTTGCGTAAGTAAATTTTAGGTCTGACTTACCGTAGCTGACAGGAGCATTGGGGATGTAAGTCACTTCCCGACCGTAAGTTTGGGAAAAGTAACTTTTGAGCGCATCCGATACTACAGTTAGTTCGTGAGCGAAATGCACTGCTGTTTTCTCTCCCATTTTGAGTAACTGTGAAGATAGATTTCCCCACTTTGCACGCTGCCAGTCTAATCCATGACAAGTAACTACAACCTTTGTGGAGTTGCCTATTCTTGGTAGAAAACTAAATAGAGAAGGACCCAAAGCATGAAAATGGACGACATCGTATTTTTTCAAGTTAGTCGCAAATGCTCCTTGTGCCGAAGTTATAAAGGCATCTATACCTCTCAACTTCCAACTAGGTAGAGAAATAACTCTGACACCCTGAAAATCGTATTTTGTCAGCCAGGTGTAGTCAGTATATGAAGAACGAGAAAACAAATCGACCGTATGACCTCGTGTAACCATACGAGGATAAACTTCTGCACAATAATGTTCGATACCACCCTGCTTCGGAGGTAGACCCTTTGCACCTATTACAGCTATTTTCATATGAATTGAATCAGTTCAACTATGGAATGTGATTGAATCTTGCTCGTTGAAAAGCGAATAACTATTTCTTCTATTTGAGGAAAAATTGACTATAAGCCTCAAAAATCTATTAAGGACGCTATATTAAAAAGCCAATATATAAAACAACAATTTAGTTCTCTAATTAGCTCTTTCTAATTGGTTCTTAATTAAGTTATAACAAATAGTATTCAAACTCCTTTTTTTTCTTTGAATTTAGCTGATTATGTTGACTTTTCCAAGGTAGGAGATGCATAGACTATTACCCTTCAGTTGCTCTATTTTTATTGAGTACTTCTGTGTCTGCTAGCTGTATTTAAATCCTTAAAAATATTTTCAATCAGCCAGCTTTCGTATGATAAAGATACATATTAGTACAAATTATTTACTTTTATATATACCTGATTAACGCTAATTATAAATTCGTTGTGCTATTTCTTATTTGTTTGCTTTTCAATTCAAATACTCGCTCTGATAAGCTCTTTATTGTTAATACTTAAATTTATGATTACTTAATAGAATAACACCTTATATACTGTTAAATCAAACTATAAAATAAACTCATTTGTTTTATTTAGACGTATAAAAATTGCTAAAAACAAAAGCTTTATCAAGCCATTTTTGATGTTGGATTTACGATTTTACATTATTCCCTCTATAAACAAGAATACGTCTTGGAAACTTCGTCGGACGGAGACGGAAACACCTAAATTGAAGCAAAATCTAAAATTTATTTGGTCAAAGGGTAATCAGATTTGAACTATTTTGCTGTTCCCAACGCTTCCACATTTGGCTGTAAACTTGAGTAACTACACTGTTCGCTGCATATGGTGATGCAGTTTTTACGCAAGATTCCATAGGATAATCTCTTGGATTTAGCACTACTCTGCGTAAAGCATCTGCTATTGAAATTAGATTTCGTTCTTGACAAACTATTCCACTTTCAGAAGTTAATAACTTTGGAGTTTCGCCGCATTTCGTAGTAACTATTGGTGTTCCGCAAGCGAGCGCTTCAAGGACTACTAAAGGTAAGCCCTCATATGCACTGCTAAGAACGAAAACACTGCTAATTTGATGTAACTTTGCCAATTCTTTTTGATTGAGTACGCCCAGCATTGTGACCCGTTTCGATAAACCCAAACGATTAATTTCTGCACGTACCTCTGCTGCTAATTCTCCATCCCCTGCAATCAAAAGATGAACCGATAAATCTTTTAACAGCGCAAAGGCTTGTAACAGTAGAATTGGGTCTTTCTGGGGATGCAATCTACCAGCAAACAGAATATATTTTGTTTCTTCAGCTAAACCCATTTTAAGTGAAAATTTATTCCTTTGAGCTTCCCGTTCTTCCTTTCTCAGAGGATAAAAAACTTCGGGGTCAAATGAATTTTTGATGTAAGCTATACGCTCTGCAATGTCAGGATAGCGCTGTCGGAATAATTCTGCGGCATCAGTATTGCATGAAAGTATCTGGCTAAACTGTCCCACCAAAGACTTTTCCAAAGTGAAATATGCTTCAGGAAATCTTCGCCACAAAATTGACTTTTGTTTATCCCCCGATTTCATTTGCATCTGAATATCGTTGTGGATAAATAGAGTTTTTTCTCCTTGCCAATGTCGAGTAAATAGGGTTGGCTCCAGACGATGAAAATGCATAAAATCTGAGGCAAAGTTTTTTCCTACTAAAGCCGCAGTATACTTCACTGAAGTGGGAATCAAATTTCTATGATTGTCATTTTTTAAGTTAAATAAGGGCAGGAAACTAATTTCCTTGCCTGCAAATTCAGCTTGATGCCATTTACCAACCTGACTTGAATCATCTCCTGTACCTACCAGTCGCACCTCAAACTCGCTGGGAGCATATTTAATAAAGATATTAATTAATGTCTGGATACCCCCAATTGTAGCGTTCCAAGGATTAAATTGATAGAAAATTGTCAATACAGGTTTTCGCACTGATAACTTACTCCATAACTGATGTTTTATAGGGGGTAAAACCCCCTAATGAGAATTACTAGAATCTAGGAAAAAGTATCCTACTACTAGAAAGTAAATGCTTGTACTTGGTCGGTAAATGCGCTACCAGGTGCAGGACCTCCGGCTATTACATAATTAACATCGCCTATAGTCCCGAATGCAGAACCATGAGTACCAAAAGATGTGCTTCCAATCTCGTTTTCTGACAAACTGCGCCAAGCTCCTGTTGCTGGATTGTACTCCTCGTGGAAGCTTTGTGAAGTGTTTCCTTCACCACCAATCACCTGGATTTTATCGTTGAGTGTACCTACACTCATGGTACGTCGCCCGTTTGGCATTGGAGCGCCAAAAGTCCACTGACTTGCTGACGGGTCGAAAATTTCCATTGTGCTTAAAGCGCCATCAATTGTCGTACCGTCCGTATTGCGAGTTCTACCACCAAAAACATAAAGTAAATCGTTGACAACAGCAGCACCTGGATTGTCTCGTCGCGTTTGTAAAGAAGCTTGTGTAGACCACGTTCCGGTTACTGGGTCGAAAACTTCGACAGTATCCACAGAACTACCATCATTAGCTAAACCACCAACAACATAGATTTTACCGTCCAAAACTTCTGCGTTTGCACCACCGCGAGCAGTGGGCATGGAAGGAAGTGGTGTCCAACTATTGGTAGCAGGGTCGAATACAAAAGCATTGTCAACTGCTCCAGAGAAAGGTGCAGTGGAACCTCCAAAGCTATAAAGCTTACCACCGAAATCTACAACTGCGGGATTCTCAACTGCTGCTCCGGGAAGGTCTGGAGCGTTACTCCAAATATCGTCGGCTGAATCAAATGGGTCGCCTGGTTCGTAAACATAAACATTGCTGATATGTCCGCCAGAGGTTTTACCACCAACCATATAGAGCTTATCGTTAATGACTGCGCTGCCAGCATCTAAAACACTATTAGGAGCATCAGGTAAATCATTTCGCCAAATTCCCAAAGATTCCATTACAGAAACCCGTCCCCCGTTGAATTCACCAACGAAGAACATACCTTCAAGTGGCGTACCGTTCTCACCCATTGCAATTGGCAGTGGATCTATAAAGTTTTCTGCTAATGTTGAAGTACTTAGAGGAGCTAAACCATCTTGTGTAAGCCCAACCCGAGTAATATTGTCGCCGCTAGAGAAATTGGTAATAAATAAATTTCCTTTTAGCGCTTGAAAGAAGTTGTCAGCAGTATACTCAATTATGCCGTTGGCGGATTTATTGTTGCCTAAATTTAGAAAAGGAGTTGTATAGTCTGGATGTCCTGGTGGAACATCATTGGATGGGTCGGCATCGCTATTATCGAAACCCTGGAAAGAGCCATCTTTGAAGACTACTTCATCTCGGTAGGGATTAGGATGACCGTAATAACCTCCTTCCACAATCCGGTTTAATGGGTCGGGTTGAGTACCTGGATTATCTTGTGGTACCTCGCCAAATAAAGTTGTAATACTGCGGTCAGTTGGGTCGCCGAGTCTAGGAACCGGAGGAACGGTACCCGTTACACCCAAACCGTTATCTGGTGCATAAATTTCCCCGTTGCTATGGAAAATACCATCGTAGGTATTACGCAGACCGGAAGCATAGATAGTTACTTCTGTATATGGGCGTCCTAGCTCTTGTGCTTTGCGAGCGTAGAATTCATCAGCAAACTCTCCAATCGGAGAAGCAACATCACCGTTAAAGCCTGAAGGATTCGCTTTCCAACTGGGAATATCTACAGCCACTACCGCAGCAGATAGCGCTTGTTCCGGACGGTCTTTAAATTCTGTGGGTTCAGTATTTGCCGACCCCGCTCCTGTATTCCCCCCTACCCAAAGATAAAGACGACCATCGGGACCAAAGTCGATATTATTGACAGCATGATTGGCGATCGCACGTGGGAGTCCGGTAACTACATCTTCCTTTTGAGTAAAACCAGGACCTGAAAGTCGAGATAGTTTTCCAGAGTTGAGTTCGCCGTTAAAAGGGTCACCATTGGAGTGCGATGTCCATAGAATCACATTATTTGCAGTGGAATCTGGATCGACCGCAATTCCTAAAGTCAAACGAGGTTCACCTTCACCATCAGGAATCGTTGTAATTAGTTCTTCTTGAAAGGTGCGCGTCGTTGGGTCGATTTCAAAAGCGTAAATGTCACCAAACAATGTTGCAACATATAAACGTCCGTCCGGTCCTATATCCATTGCAGTTGGATTATCGACGGGTAATGTCCAACGGTCGAATGGGAAGTCAGAGCCAAATGGATTTATGGGAGCGCTTTCTTCAGTGACGGAAAAATCTTCAAAACTGAATACTTGTTCTGTAGGAGCGTTACGACTGGTGGCAAAAACTCCTCCAAAACTACGGGTAGCAATTGAGGGATTAATACCAGCTTGGTCAAAGCTAAACCACTCATCGGGAATTGCATCAAATGTAGTTAAAGGTTGACTCGTTCCTCCTGAAACATTGTAAAAAGCAGATACTGTTCTTGTATCTGGATTCAGGAATAGTTCTAAATCTAAGGAAGCTGGGTCGTCTGGAATATCGATATTTACTTCTTTAACAATGACTCCAGCCTGCTCCATTAGAGCTTGAACTTGATAATTACCGGGGTTGGGAGAAATGATAGCTAACTTAATATAGTTATCTTCACTTGTACCATTACCTCCCCCTGTAGCTTGCCCGAACCAAAGTCCTGCTTGAGCAAATCCTCCAGCAGCATCGGGAAGATTGACTAATGTGGTTTGTAATTTTAAGTCTTCACTGGGTACATTTAGACCAACCCCAAGAGCATTATCCTGGGTATTAGCATTTCTAAATTTAATCCCATCTGTAGCAGTAATCTGGAGTACGCCGTTCGTAACATTTAATTTGTCATCCCAGTAGCCAACAACACCACCAACGGGATTTGGATTGCCTGGGTTGGAAGCTGGGTCAACCATAGTAAACCCAATTTGGTCGATATCTCCATCTAACAAACCGCCATCCGTGCCATCGAAGTCGAATGATATATTACCCTCAACCCGGATATCTGTAGCGGGAAGTAAAGAAATTGGTGGGGTACCTGGGTCGGATGCTTCATTATCTATAATTAGACCTTCACCACGGTCTGTCGCATCCCGAACTGAACCAGCTAAAATGCTACCAACAGCCAGTTGCATTGTTTCAGGAATATTTCCCTCCGGAGCATCATCATTGTTGATTGCTAGCCGGACTTTGAGAGCAGTTTCACCAGGATTAAAACTTACTTCTGTGCCGTTTGTTGCATTAGTCCAAGTTGTGCCACCGTCATTACTTACTTCAAACTCTTGATTAGCATAATCGATTGGATCTCCCGCTGGGTCGATATTAAAACCAGATATCAATCCTCCGCGAGCAGACCCATCAAGAGCAGCTAAATCTAGGGTGATAAGTTCATTGCTTGCAACCGCTAAACCAACATCGAATACCAAGAAGTTGTCCGTACCTTCTGTTGCTGTTGCATCAGAAATGACAACATCAATACCAGTTTCCTCGACTCGCAAAAAGTCAAAGTTTGCACCACTGCTACCGGTAGCTGTCAAACGGATAGTGTTGTTTCCCGCATTGAGGTTTGCTACTTGTGAAACAAAATCCCAGGTTGATGAAGTCCAGCCACCCGTAAAGTCAAAATCAAGGCTTGAATCTTCAGTAACTCCATTGACATCTAATTGTAGGGGTCTATTACCCGACCCATTTTGATATCGCCAAGAGAGATTGTAAAGTCCTGCATTAGGTACGTTAACCGTCCACTCAATATAGTCTCCACTAGGATTCTGATAATCGGCATAACCCGTACCTTCAGAACCCCTACCGGTGACTACTACAGGTCCAACAAGAGTTGCATCCTCAGCTTGGTAATCTTGGTTGAAGAAAGCCGCTGTTGGTGCTGGGTCGTTATCTAATATGGTGATTGTTGCAAAGGCAGAGGAGTCATCGACCTGTCCTTTTAAAAGGTTAGAAGTCCTGACAGTGAAAGTTTCAGTTGGTTCAACAGTGTCGTCATCGTTGATTTTAAATCTAACTTTGGTAAGACCTTTTCCAAAACCTTTGGGTATAGTTAGCTCCTGCCTTTTACTATTGGCAGTGCTATTGCTACTTTCAACAGCTTTTTGCCAAGTTCTTCCACCATTACCACTGATTTCAAACTCTGGGTCATAATCAAGTTCCTCTGATTTAACCAGCTTATCTTCTTTATCAATTTTTCCTGGTCTGCCCAGTTTATCTTCTCTATCTAATTTATCCGGCTTACCCAGCCTATCTTCCTTATCAATTTTTCCTGGTTTGCCCAGCTTATCTTCTTTAGCAAGCTTACCTCGTTTCGCTCTACCATTACCTACATCCAGTTCTAATTTAGTAGTTTCACCACTAGATGAAGAAAGTCCGATATCTAGAACTGCATAACCATCACCTTCGTTAACGACAATGTTTTTAACCTCGACATTACGAGGAGGTGCTCCGTCATCGTCAATTATTGAACCGGTACCAGTGTCTTTTACCTTTTTTATGTTACCTGAGATGACATCAGTTACCCGTAGTTCAAGAGTTTCAGGCTTTTTACCTTCATCAACATTGTCGTCATTAATTGGCAATCGTACTTTGAGGTAAGTTAAACCAAAGCCGAAAGTAATTTGATTGCCATTTTCGGCAGGTTGCCAAGTCTTACCGTCATCAAGACTAAATTCAAATTCTTTAGCAAAATCGATAGGATTTTTTGATTTTCGCTTGAAGCGCTCTTGAGATCCAGACTTCGCTGTTTTTCCTTTTGCTCCTAAAGCCAAAGTTAAAGCTTGTCCAAAGGGTAGTGCTTCCGGAAGAGTAACGTCAAAAACTAAATACCCTTCACTTTCTCTAGCAGAAGCATTCGAGATTGAAACCATGGTGATAGATTCTCAAAAATTCTAATTGTTTAAAAATCAACGGGATTTTTTTGAGAGAAGATTTGAAAAGTAAAAATAAATTTGTAGGTTAGCAATAGATGCATCAAGTTTTTCTCATATAGATATGACATTTCAACTTTTTGTTCAAATTCTTGTTCAAAAAAGAAATGATACATACTACGAGGTAAACAAATATACTCTTCAAACTCCTCTCGGGTCTAACTTTGAATGTTCATTACCCTGACAAGTTTAATTACATCAAAATTAGTGATTTCCTATGAATATTACATAGTAGTTATTAAGTTGACAAGTATTTAAAATTACATACTTTGCACAGTTCATTTTTCTCCTTATTCCTCTTCTTCAATAATGAATAAATCATGCTTTAAGTAGATGCCTCGCAAAAAGAGATAAAGATATATATTTTTAAGAATGCGAAGCGATATTTGCATCTAAATTTTTAAATTATTCATCAACTATCTATCTAGTATTATTTTAAATTCGCAATGACACTATGCACTTGCTTGTCAGCAATTGGCAAATATTTATTATGATTAATTTCGGATTTATTGCTAGTACAAAGAAAAAATATCATAAATTTTTGTGTAGAATATCAAAATCTGACATATCTTTATTAAATTTTTATAATTTCTTTATAGTACCTTGACTAATTTTTAATATGTAAAATTACAGCTAAATTGACAAAGCAAATTATTTATATAAAGCCCTAACGAAATAGCTGTATTTGTTATAATCAAGAGCTTCTAAGGATTTAATATATCAAAATAATTAAAATTAAAAGTAATAATATGTCATCAGAATTAAACATTGCCACGCTTCTTAAAGTTGTATTTTTAATATTGAGAGTAATTATTGCAGCTAATATCAAGCTAATTACTAATTATGTAAAAAATTAGTTTCCTAATCCTATATATTGGCTGAATTATTTTTTTGAATAATGAATAGCAATAAACAGTTTATTAACTTGATAGTATATTTTAAATAAAATTTAAATATAAATTGCTAGCTGCAAATTTATTCAAATCAAGTTGATATCTAGCTAGTTGATTGATATCTTGAATTTATAACATATAGTATTCATTTACTTCATATTTAAAATAAACTGAATAAAATAAAAAAATATCTTTTGTCTCCCTGAATCATCAATGAGTTTCTATGGTAGAGAAAAGATATTTTATAGTTGATGTAATTAGCTAGCTATTAACAGCTTAGTAGTTTATTATTTAGATTTTGCTTCTAAACTTTCCAAACGACTTCTAAGTTGCTGATTTTGTTTTTTAAGTTCTTCAAGTTCGGAACGCAAATCATTCACTGCACTATTAGATGAAGTTTTTTGAACCACCTGCTCAATTTGTTCCTCAGCAAAACGACGTACCCGACCGTCAGGAGTTTGTTCGGCTAAAGTACGTAAAATTCCCACAGCCTTTTTATCTTCCATCTGTCCGAGGGAACTTGCTACAGCAATTTGAGTTAAAAAGAAAGTTTCTTGAGAAAGCTTACTCAACCTTTCCAAAATTCTTTCCAAATTAGCACTGCTTTGACCGGTAGAAATTTTTCCTAAAGCGCGAATTGCACCCAAACGCAGAGGTTGTGGAACCCCTAACTTGGTATAATCCAAAATTAAATTTAAAGCTGCCTCCGAGGTCTTCAATTCAGCTAAACCTGCTATAGCACCATTTCGTACTACTTCATTCCAACCAGCTTTTGATTGCAAAATATTTTCAAACAGCTTTATTACTTCTATTTCATCAGGTTTATCTTCTCCCACCGTTGCAGCAATCGAACCTATAGAAACTGCTGCTGCTGCTTCAACATAATAGCTATCATCACCAGCTTGGCACAATTCTTTCAAAGCCTCATAGCTAGAATTAGTTTTGATTTTACCCAATCCTTGCGCTACAGCCTTACGCACGTAGGGATTATCATCTGATAGATATTCAACCAAAACATCAAAAACTTGGTCTAACTGAACCGAAGCTAATTGCTTTGCGACTTCTACACGTACACCCCAAAAACCATCATTTTTCAAAGATTCCGACAATGCTTTTACAGCTGACAAACTGTTTTTCTTAGCCAAAGCTTCCGCAGCATAAATCCGCGAAACAGGATTTTTATCATGGAGTAGCTGAACTTTCAACTCGGGAATGGGATATTCCAAAGATACAGTTTTCAAGTAGTGATTCCCTACATCAAAGCTAATAAAATCCGGTTTTTTCTCCAAGGGAAAATAAAAACTCTGTTCCTTCTCCGAAACTCTTACCGTAAAAACCTTCAAATCATCAGCTTGATTGATATAACCAAAACCAATAGGAATTCTTAAATCAAAGAAACTTTCCTTATTTTTATCGTTTCCACTGACCTGAGTTTGTTCCACCGTCACCTTAGCTAAATTAGCATCCCCATCCCAAGCATAAGTAACTTTAAAATCGGGATGTCCCCCACGGTAAACATATTGGTCAAACAGGAAAGTTAAATTGCGACCAGTAGCTTTTTCAACTGCTCGTAGTAAGTCAATTGTTTCAACAGTTTGATGAGCATTATCGTTAACAAACGTAGCAATAGCCGACCAAAACAACTCTTCTCCCAACTGCGCTCTCATCATATGATAGACACAGGAGCCTTTTTCGTAAATATGACGGTCGTATAGCTCGATAGCTTCCCGGTAAACATGAGTTACCATCGGACGACGGTAGCGACTGCTATCTTCACTTATATAGCGTCTTGCTTGCTGTAAGCGATAATAATCTGCTTCTTGAGAACCATATTCGCGCTCAGTCCACATTACCTCGGAATAACTTGCCATTCCTTCCTTAACCCAAGCATGAGACCAATGTTTGATTACTACTAAATCTCCAAACCACTGATGGGCTAATTCGTGAACGACTAAACTTTCAGCGTTCCGGTTATCAACAGCTGCTTTTTCATCAAGCAGACATCTATCAGTTAACAGCGTAGTAGAAGTATTTTCCATTCCCCCAAAAATGAAGTCATCAACGCAGACTTGAGCATATTTAGGGAAAGCATAGGTATAAGCATATTTATCGCTGAGAAACTCCATCATTTCCGGAGTTTTACCCATAGTACGTTGAGCATCCGCTTCCCGTCCCTTCTCAACGTAGTAGGTAACGGGTTTATCATGCCATTGGTCATTTATTTGTGCAAAATCACCTACAGCCAGAGTCATTAAATAAGTTGGGTGAACCTGCTTTTGTAGCCAATGATAGTAATAGTAATCTTTATTTTCTCCATCTTCCTCGGTATCTATCAATTCACCGTTAGAAACAACTTTCAAAGGTTTAGGAACCTTTACGCGAATTTCTGAAGTTGATAGCTGTCCTGGGTAATCAAAGCAAGGAAACCAAAACCGTGAATCTTCGTCTTCTCCCTGAGTCCAGACTTGAGTTGGTTTATCGGGATAATGTTCGTCCGGGTGAATAAAATAAATACCGCGAGTTGGTTTGTCCACTGAGTAGGCAATAATTATGTCAAGTCGTCGATTGATTTGGGTTGGAGAACCAAGTTCGATATCTAAATGCTCCCCGTCGTAATCAAACTTCTGAGCAATTTCTCCAACAAAAACCGACTCGATATTTAAATTTACAGCATCCAAGTGTAAGCGTTCTACACCGTTACATACGGGCGCTAAAGTGATTTTACAGGTACCGTGAACAATTTGCTTTGGTATATCCAAACTCAAATCAAGAAAAATATGTTTTACTTGTCCTGGTCTATCCGGATTGTACTGGGGCTTCGCACCTGGTGAAACAAAAGATTTATGGCGCTGATTTTCAGTATCAAAATTTGACTGCAACATCGACTTATATCCACCTTTTAATTGCAAGAAGCTCAATTTAGTTAATAAAAAATAACAATTTGTGGTGAGTTACCACATACTCCAGTCGTGCAGGCTTTAAAAACCCGTGACTTCAAAGCCTACCACTTATTTTAAATCTCATAGGCTTTTTGCTGAGTAAAAATACTTGAACCAAAATTATATAGATTAAAATAATTTGTCACTATGATGTCACTATTAGTCTTTAATTCTATATGGATTGAAACTATCTACGGCTTAACACCTTAGTGGTTGATGTAAATTTTGCCAAATCTTAAAGCCTATAGTGTGTAGAATTACTAATTTTATCAGTAAATACCGATAATCTGTAAGGTGAAATATGAAGTATAAAAGCTGAAGAAGAAAACAGAACTTTTAGGAAAAGGTGATGGGGAGATTATTAAAAAAATCAGTAATAACTAACGAGTAGCGAGTAGCAAGTAATCAATAGATGGTTCAAAAGCCAAAAATAAGAACAACTGCGACTTACAACTCCTAACTCATAAATCCTAACTCCTAACTCCTAATTCCTAATTCCTAACTCATAACCTTATAAGAAAGAGAATACGAAGAATGCCTAAACTTAAACCTAAATTTTTAATTCCTGCTATCGGTGCTGCTGTAGTCGTCATTGGGGGTATTGCTACCTACTTATACTTGAAAGGTGGTCCGTCTGGAGGAATTTCTGATGCAGCTGCTAGCGCCAAACTTATTCCCGATGATGCGATGATGGCTACCTATATTGCCACAGACCCTAAAGTTTGGTCAAAATTAGAAGAATTCGGTACACCCGAAGCGCAAAAAATCGTCGCTCAAGGGATAAAGAGCTTTAATGAAAGTTTTTCTGCTGACAATAGTATTAGCTACGATAAAGATTTAAAACCTTGGGTTGGTGGTGTCATGGTAGCTGTGTTACCCCCATCACCCGTTCAACCCGCGCAGAATAAAACCACAACCACACCAGACCCAAATATTTTAATGGTGGTAGGTATTAAAGATAAGGTAGAAGCTTTAAATTTCACCAATAAACTCAAACAGCAAAAAAGCGTCAAAATCAAAGAAACTGACTATAAAGGTCTGAAAATCCAAGAAACCAAAGGAAAAGGAACACCTACATACAGCACCATATTAAACGACCGCGTATTATTTTCTCCTTCCGAAAATGCTGTCAAACAAGCAATTGATACATCAAAAGGAGAACCTTCGTTTCTCAGAAAAGCAGGTACTTCTCAACTTATGGGAAGCAATCTTAATTTGGAGAACACCTTAGCACAAGTTTACGTACCCGATTATTCAGGTATGGTGCAAAAATTAATCGCAACTAATCCGCAAGCGCAACAGCTACCACCACAAACTTTAGAACAACTCAAGCAAGTCAAATCCTTTGTTGCGGGAATCGGTGTTGATGATAAAGGGTTGCGACTCAAAGCAAACACCAATCTAGACGCGCAAAAAGTAAAATATCAATACGAAAAAACACCCGGTAAAATATTATCCCAATTTCCCCAAGATACAATCGCTCTCGTCAGCGGAGGAGGTATTAGTAAGTGGTGGAATGCTTTTACAGAGCAAGCAAAAGATACTCCAGAACTTGGTCAAGTACTTCAACAAGCACGAAGTCAACTAAAACAACTCAATCTCGATTTAGATAAAGACGTATTTGGCTGGATGGACGGAGAATTCGGTATAGCCGCAATCCCCATAAATCAAGGATTATTAAAGCAAATTGGCTTCGGAGGAGCATTTCTATTTCATACCGGTGACCGTAAAACAGCAGAAGCTACATTTGATAAATTAGATAACCTTGCCAAAGGTCAATCAATCCAAATAGGTCAGAAAGACATTAACGGTAAAAAAATCACAGAATGGCAAATTCCCGGACAAGGTGCATTATTAGCTCACGGTTGGTTAAATGACGAAACCGCATTAATCGCACTTGGGGGACCAATAGCTGAAACACTCACAAAAAAAGAATTGCAGCCCCTTAACAGCAGCGAAAGCTTCCAGACAATAACAGGAACACTACCAAAAGAAAACGGCGGTTATTTTTATTTAGATATGGAAAAAGCCCAGCCATTTGCCACTCGTTTCTTTCCACCTACACCAGAAGCATCCGCTATGCTCAATTCAATTCGTGGAATCGGAGTTACCGCAACTAGTCCAAATAAATCTTTGACTCAAATGGAAATGTTGCTAGCGTTAAAAAAGAACGGGGAACAGTGAACAGCGGAAATTGCGGTCTTGGGGGTTTCCCCCATGAGCAAATTTCCAAGAGAGTTAACAGTTAAGAGTTACGAGTTAAAAGTTAAGAATTTTTAATCAGTAGCAACTAGCAATTAGTTCATATAGTTCATAGATTGTGAGCGGTAAACAGGTTCTACCTTCTAGGCACTTACAGATAATAAAATATCCCACCGTCGGTGTCGCCTGAAAGGCGACACCACGAAAATCTTGGGTTTGACCGGAATATTTGTAAAACGGTGGGATATTTTATTTCTTGGATCTCCCCTAAGAGAACCTTTTTACCGACTCCCAATTACCCATTACCAATTACCCATTACCTATTTCCTTTAATATTCTTTTCAAATTAAAACAAAACCTTCACAGACGGCTTATTATTTTTACAGACAAATGTTTTCCTAATCCCAAAATCAAGAAGTTAATTAGTAAATATACTGATGGTTATCGCTACAAAAAAGGCTGTTCCGCTATCTACGCGCTTGATAAATGGATTGCTAGGAATCAAGCCACTGTATGGTTTTGCAAAACATCAAGCCCGCCAAATGATGGTTAAACGCGGGGAAAGAATCGGTGTCCCCTGGAAAAAGCAAGTAGAAGAACTAGAAAGCGTTGATTGGGAAAGTGAAATCAAAAAAGTAGAAAATCCCAATCTTTCTTATCCCGACTATTACCTCACTTCATTCCATGCTTACGAACAAGGTAATCTCGGTTGGAAACCAGCTTTAGAATTAGAAGTTGCAGCTTTGACAGTTCACTCAACAATTTTTAATAAAGCTGGTGAACTAGAAGGAGATTCAAAACTACGAGCTGCTTATCACAATGTACTTAAACCGCAAATTCCAGAACCACAGGATATTTTGGATTTAGCTTGTGGAGTTGGATTAAGTTCCTTTGCTCTACAAGAAATTTACCCTCAAGCTAAAGTAACGGGTCTAGATTTATCCGCTTACTTCTTATCAGTCGCTAACTATCGTTCCCAGCAGCGACAAACTAATATTAACTGGGTTCATGCAGCAGCGGAATCTACAGGTAACCTGGATAATTCATTTGATTTAGTTTCAATTTATCTAACCTGCCATGAACTACCCCAATCTGCAACTCAAAAAATCTTTACAGAAGCAAAACGAGTACTACGTCCTAACGGTCATATAGCAATCAAATGCATGAATCCCCAATCTGACGTTTTTCAGAAAATGCCTCGTTACGTATTTACTTTACTCAAAAGTACAGAACCATATTTAGATGAATATTTCACCTTAGACATCAAACAAGCTTTAATTGATGCGGGTTTCCATACTCCGACAATTACCCCAAGTAGTCCCCGTCATCGGACTGTGGTAGCGAAAGTTGATAAATAGAAGATGGAGAATGGGTAATTGGTAATTGGGAGAGGAATACAAGGAGAAAAGGAGATAATATTCAACTCCTAACTCCTAACTCCCTACTCCCTTTTATTTACAACCTTGCTAAAACCGGTTCATCTTTTGTTGCTGTACTTAAATTTGATTCGGAATTAGTACAGTAAATTTCGCAAGAATTATTCGGACTTTCGATAAGCTTTACTTTGTAAAGACTTGCTCCTAATTCACAAATAGGTTCGCGCAATGTATTACTGATATAAAGCGCTATATTTTCCGCAGTGGGAACTACTTGTGCAAAATAAGCAATATCCTTATTAAGGAAAGTATGGTCGAATGGTTCAACTACATAATCGTCAATTATTTTATTCAAAGCGCCCAAGTCTACCAGCATACCAGTACGTTCTGCAATTTCTCCTTTGACAGTAATTTCCAAATGGTAATTGTGTCCGTGTCCGTGGGGACGAGAGCATTTACCGTAAATTTCAAAGTTTTCTTCCTTACTCAGCTTAGGACTAGCTAACCTGTGAGCTGCACTAAAGTGAGTACCTACAGTAAGATAAGCTTCCATTGAATTTCCCATATAATCAGCCCAAAGTTGAGGATGTTCAAATAATTGCACGCGAACTATAGGTAAATAAGACGATAACCGTTTGTAGATAACCCGTGCAATATTTTCAGTTGTCGGTAAAATTTGCTGAAACTCTTCCCAGACATCGTTGAGGTAGGAAAAGTCAAGTTGACTGGTGACTTCCCTTTTTATTACCTGTTTAACGTCAGACAAGTTGAGTACCATTCCATATTCATCTAACTCTCCTTGAAGGGAGATAAACAAAACATAGTTATGTCCATGTCCGGGAAAATTAGCACAAGCACCAAATTGTTCAAAATTCTCTGCTTCACTTAGTTCGGGGAACCAATATCGATGACTAGCCGAAAACTGAGCGCGGCGATTTAGTTAGAGTCGATACCCGGTATTATCCGGGGTACCTCTCCTTCAGATCCGTGCGTACCCGTTTCCGTGTACACGGCTCCTAGATATTCTGGGTTTTTACGCCCTGCTCATGTGCGTGTATTGATGGCATGATTGATGTATCATTTCAAGATTATTGGGTTTCCAATTATCATGATTGCCGTCAATATGATGTAGGTGAATGTCTTCTCCAGGAAGAAATTTCATCCCGCATCTTGCACAAGTATGATTTTGCTTCTTGAGCAATTTGGCTGATATTCCGTCGTACAATTTTGATTCCCGTTTGCTCCAATAAACTACGTCGCCGTCGTAAGGTGATTTCCCGCCTTTTACGTTGACAAATTTATTCTCTGCCCAGTTGACCGTGGGAAAAGCCTTGTTCACTAGTGATTCAGCTTTGTATCGGTTCACTGACTTCTGTTTGAGAAATACTTGGAATGTCCTATGGTTTAAGAACCATAAGGTATCCCTAGCGTTATTCATGTTGCAGAAGCGGTGGTAGTTACGCCACCCACGTATCACGGGAGCTAGCTTTGCAGCTTTTAGTTCAGCCCCATAGTTAGAATTGTTAACGATGGCTTTGACTTTATCACGCATAGCTTCAAAGTTATCCTTTGATGGAGTACTTCGGAACTTACCGTTTTTCTGGACTCTAAAATTCCAGCCTAGAAAATCAAATCCGTCTGTCGTAGCCGTTACCTTTGTCTTTTCAAAGCTGATTTCCATACCTCGTTTTGCTAGGAACTCGGATATAAAGGTAAGTACTTTGTCCGCATCGTCTTGTGGTTTGAGGAAGAATATCATATCGTCCGCGTATCTAACGCTCTTGTGTATGTCCTCAATTCCGTTGAGTGCAATGTTAGCTAGCAGTGGACTCACAATACCACCCTGCGGAGTTCCTTGTTCAGGAAATTCTGGGTTTATTCCTGCTTTTAAACATCGGAATATTCCCAGTTTTATCCCTGCGGGCGATATTAATTTATCCATGATTGATTTGTGGCTGATTCGGTCAAAACATTTGCTAATGTCTAGTTCGATTACTCGCTTTTTATTGCCGTTTGCGTTGGAGCTTAAATTGTTAAATACCATCTTTTGAGCGTCCTGAGTACATCTTCCCGGTCTGAAGCCGTAGCTAAAGCGATGGAAGGTTGCCTCATGGGCGGGTTCAAGCGCGTATTTTACTAGACATTGCCATGCTCTATCCGAGATTGTAGGCACCTTGAGGATGCGAGTAAGACCGTTCTTTTTAGGAATTGGCACTTCTCGTAGTCCTTGGTGTTTCCAATCGTTAACCTCACAGAGCTTACTGTACAGTTCAAAGCGTTCTTTGAATGTCAAGGCTTTCTTACCATCAATCCCCGCCGTTTTTCGTCCTTTATTAAGTTGGGTTACTTGACGGATTGCTAACAACTTTGCTGATGTGGACTTCAGAATCAGCTTTTGAAGCGACCGAGCGCGGGCTATGTCACCAACTCTAATAGCTTTGAATATTCTCCTTTGTAAGCGGAAAAGGTTCTTGCGGAATTTCTTCCAAGGTAACTTTCTCCAAGATTCACTAGCATTTTTACTGTGTCTAATCATGCTTTACTCCGTTAAATATTTTCTGAATACCCGACAGCAGTTTGGGCTGTCATCCTACCCGCTACCAGGAATTCGGCTCAACCTAGCTTACTGAGGTTCCGACCTTTCCCCAGACCTGTATAGCGTTTTTACTCGTTCCGTTACAAAGATACTTTCGTACTGAAAGTTTTTTTGAAACTTAGGGCGGTTCATTTCGCCTAACATCTTCCCAGGATTGCATTTAACGCATTTAGTTAATGCGGGAATAGGTGATGTTGAAGTCCACATTTTATATTCAGGTTGTGGCTTTGCAATAAGACGCTTTTTTAGAACCTGTTTGCCCATATTTCATCCCCGTTAGCACCAGTGTAGCTACCTGCTTTACTTCTGATTGTGCCCTGTTCCCAGCTTCGCTCTGCGGTTACGGTTGTTGCCGCTCGGCGTGGGCAGGTAGGGAGTCACGTCATCCCGGACGGGTGGGATTTCCACCCACATCTTTGAGACAGTTATAGCTTTTGGGATTTCTCCCGCGAGTCTACCTAACTCATACCCCTCTAGTTTCTAGAGGCTCCTAGCTAGAACGAGCCGCACCAATGCATTGCATGAGTATCTAGAAAGCAGAATTTAAGATTTCTTAATGTTTCACTGCTTCCAGCATAAACGATTTAGACGGGTTAAGGAGTCAGGAGTTAAAGAGTAATGAATAATGAGTAACGAGTAACAAGTAGCAGGTGATAAGTAAAAATAGTAAACAAACTTAAGATTTCTGGTCTTGCTTTGCGATTATTTGTTCAAAAGTCTATTTAATATTCGCAAATTACTACTTACTACTTTCTACCGGAATCTCAATTACAAACTCGGTACCTTCACCTTCTCCAGAAAAGCATTCTAAAGTTCCATCGTGGGTTTCTGTAACAATTTGATAGCTAATAGAAAGTCCTAAACCAGTTCCTTTTCCTTCTGGTTTCGTAGTAAAAAATGCATCAAATAACTGATTTTTAACTTCTTCAGGTATTCCATTAGCATTATCAGCAATGCTAATTTTTACGCTGTTATTATTAAGTAGTTTTGTGCTAATGCTAATTCTAGGAACAAAATCTTTATCCTTTTGCGCTTTTTCTTCTAATACATCGATTGCATTTGCAAGCAGATTCATAAATACTTGATTTAACTGTCCCGGAAAGCATTCAATTTCAGGTAAATCACCGTATTTTTTTGAAACTTCGATTTTGGGGTGAATTTCGTTAGCTTTCAACCGATGAGACAAAATCATTAAAGTTGTATCAATTCCTTGATGAATATCGGCTAATTTTCTTTGTGTAGCATCTTTACGAGAAAAGTTACGTAGAGATTGCATAATATCGCTGATACGCTCAATACCCATATTCATTGAAGCAATCATTTTTGGTAAATCTTCTAATAAAAAATCTAAATCGATTGCATCTATCTTATTAATAATTTCTTCAGGTGTATTCGGTAAATATTTTTGATATAAATTTAATAAATCGATTAACTCTTGTATATAGTTTTTTGTATGTTCTAAATTTCCGGCAATAAACCCGACCGGATTCTTCACTTCATGGGCTATACCAGCAACCAACTGTCCCAAAGAAGAAATTTTCTCAGATTGCATCAATTTAAATTGAGACATTTGTAGTTCACGATTCAAATTTCGTAACTTCAATTGCACTTTTACTCTAGCTACAATTTCTTCTTGTTGAAATGGTTTAGTAATATAGTCTACTGCTCCAAGTTTAAATCCTTTGATTTTATCTGCTGTACCCGTAAGAGCGGTCATGAAAATGACTGGGATATCTTTTGTTTTTTCTGAAGCTTTTAAATGCTGGCAAACTTCAAATCCATCCATTCCCGGCATCACAATATCTAATAAAATTAAGTCCGGAGAAATAGTCTGTAGTTCGCTTAAGGCATTTTTACCATTATTAGCAGCTGACACACTATATCCCTGCGCTTGCATAACTTCAGACAAGATTTTTATGTTATTAATATTATCATCAATAATTAAGATGAGATTTTCTTGAATTTTCATTTCTTAGGATTTAAATAATTTTATTACGAGAGTTGTAAAATGCATTTTTATTAAAAAAATTAGGACTTACGCATTTTCAAATTTTTTTGTAGCTTGCTGTGGCACTTTAGATAATGTTGAACGTGATAATAATGTTTTTAGCGTCACGCACCAGCCAGGTATTATAACAATTGCGTAAGTTTTGAGATTATTTAACTAATTGTTACAGCTTTATCTTTAGCATGATTTTTATAATTTGCCTATAATGCTGCAGTTAAAATTTTTGATAATTGTAATTGAGCTAATCAAAAGAGATTTATTGTTCGTATTTAGGGCAGGGATAGTGTTTTAAAGTAACCCAACCGTAAGGTATTATTTTCTTTACTGACTCATCCAACTAGCTAAAAAATTATATCTTAGTATTTAATAAATAAAAATTAGTTTAATTAAAAATCATCAAAAGTATAATGAAATAAATGTATAATTACATTTTTATTCAAATAGTTGTTAGCTTCTTTACAATTGTCTTTAATGAAAATAATTATATATACCTGAAAAATTCACAGTCATCGCAAATCAAATATCTATGGCTTATTTATAGCTTATTTATAGTTTATTTATAAGCACCCATAGAATCTTGTGCTTCATAATATAGCTGAGTCGCAATCAGAAACATTTCTTGTCCTGCATGTAAATAACTTTCGTCATAATTGAGAGGGAAGTATTCCAACTCCCCCAGACCATCACTAATTTGATTTAATGTATAGTAAAAATGAGCCGCTGCTCGTGCTAAATTAGGTGGATTTGGTAAAGAGCTAAAAGTATTTTGTGCTTGTTTGAGTTCTTCTTTACAATCTTGTAAATAGTTCTGAAATTCTTCTAACAATTCATCATCAAAAGGGTCTGCAGCTAATTTCTCGATTTGCTCTTCCCAAGAATTGAGAATATCATACACAAAATTATTAACCGGCTGGTATACGAAACGTAACCATTCCTCGACTTGCTCGTCAGCATTCCGTCTTGTATTGCGTTTCTTGTTATATTGTTGTTGGGCTGTTTGAGTACGTTCGTTTCTTTTATTATTATTTTTCTGAAAACTGTAATGCAGTTGTCTATCATAAGATTGCCGACTCTGAGTATCGCTTAAAACTTCGTAGGCGGCATTAATGCGGATAATTCTTTCTCTGTCCGTTGTTTCTTGAGTTACATCTGGGTGAAACAACTTTACTAAGCGACGGTAAGCCTGCTTTATCTCCGTTTGGCTTGCATTCCTATCAATATTTAGAGTTTCGTAGTGATTAGATTGTGGCATTACTTTTATTTATCGCTAGCTAATGCTATTGAACGACTTAACTTCTAAATCTTGGAACAATGGTGTACTTAAATATCTTTCTCCAAAGCTGGGCTGAATTAATACAATTAAGCGTCCTTCATTTTCTTTACGTTTAGCAACCTGAATAGCCGCACATAAAGCTGCTCCCGTTGAAATACCTGATAGTAGTCCTTCTTCTCTAGCCAATCTTCGTCCGTAAGCGATAGCTTCACTATCGGTAACAGCAATTACCTCGTCAATCAATTCCACCTTCAGTATCTGAGGAACAAATCCTGCACCAATTCCTTGAATTTTGTGAGGTCCGGGTCTTCCTCCAGATAACACGGGACTCGAAGCTGGTTCAACGGCAATCACTTTAAAATCGGGTCTACGTGCTTTAATGACTTCAGCAATACCAGTTATTGTTCCACCCGTTCCAATACCAGCAATAGCCATATCGACCTTACCATCTGTATCCTGCCATATTTCGACCGCAGTTGTTTCTCTGTGTATTCTCGCATTTCCTGGGTTTCTAAACTGTTGTAGCATATACGCATGAGGAGTCGTCTCAACAATTTTTTGTGCTTGTCTTATTGCTCCATTCATGCCTTCAATTCCCGGTGTTAATTGTAGCTCTGCTCCATAAGCTCGTAACATCGCTCTTCGTTCAGAACTCATAGTATCAGGCATTGTCAGCACTAGACGATAACCTTTAGCTGCTGCGACCATAGCTAAGGCTATTCCTGTATTTCCAGAGGTTGGTTCTACTAACAGCGTTTTTCCAGGAGTAATCAAACCTTCTTTTTCAGCAGCATTAATCATGTTGGTGCCAATTCTATCTTTGACTGATGCTGCTGGATTCATGCTTTCGAGCTTCATCACAATGTTCCCCACGCAACCTTCTGCTTGAGGAATGCGATTGAGTTGTACTAAAGGAGTTCTACCAACAAGTTCTGTAATATTACGGGCAATACGCATTGTTTTATAGGGAGTAGGGAATAGCGGAGCGGAGCCATTTGCTATAACGGAGGGAACCTCCCTCCGGGTATCTCTCTCCGAGAGACGCTTAGTCTAACGACTCACTTCGTGTATCGCTCTCCGAGCGACGCAAGCAACAGCGCGGCACGACTCGTTAGAGTAACGCTAACGCGCTTATTGGGGGAACGCCACTTTGCTCAACGGGGGGAACCCCCGCACGCAAGTGGCTCCGGAAACCGACACCCCCAACTAGTCTCACCGAAACGCAATGGTTCCCCAAGAGCAACTTTTCTGTCTTAGGGTATGGGGCATTGCTAATTGGGCATGGGTCATAGAAAATAATGAACACACAAATGTGGCATTCACTTGTAATTATCGTTGGGATTTCTGTACTTTTAACTGCCCCCATTCGCACAGCCTATCTCGTCTATCCCACAATCCCATGAGAATTATATTTTTTTTAATTGTACTTAAATCAAACGCTTATACATATTTCATCAAGCTATAACAAAGTATAAAATAATTAATGTATATATCTTTCACAATCCCTCATACCCCATTTCCTATGCTCAATTATTAAATGTAATACATAATGTCCAGTTGCTTTTTGGAATCACGCTTTTCACACAAATCTAACAGCGTATATTTTTGCAATACCAAATTAGCAGCTTGACGTGCTTCTTCCCAAATATCTTCTACAACAGCACTATCAGAAGTTTTAGATTTACTTTCTTCTTCACAATTTTGTAATTTGTCAAGCCCTTCAACACATACAAAAATATCAAATAAACTAATTTTCCAAGGCTCACGTGTCAAAAAATAACCTCCTTTGGAACCACGCTGGCTTTTAACAAGTCCACCACGTCTTAATGTTGCGAGTAGCTGTTCCAAGTAGCGGTCTGGTATATTTTGTTGGGCTGCAATTTGTCGAATTTGCAGCGGTTCCCTTTTTTGATAATGCGTTGCTAATTCCAATAATGCCAGAATTGCATATTCTGATTTACACGATAGTTCCACAGATTTATTTTGATAAAAGTTAGGAGTTGAGAGTTAGGAGTTAAAAATTAAGACTTCTTAGAATAAAATTTTTAATATGGGAGTATTACATCAATTAGCCGTATATTAGTTTACTCGCGATAAAGATGGTCGCACTACTAATTAACTAATTTTCCACGCAACAACTGCATTTGATGAAATATTTATCCAAAGGATTTTAATTCTTAACTTATAACTCCTAACCTTCTTAAGTATACTCCGGTTCCCCGGTGGGGTTTGTTGCTTTCTTTCCAAAAATAAATTGCTCCCCGCAAATCTACGGGGAGCAATTTATATCTAACTGTTAGATTTTCATTATTAATCTAGAACGTAAAGGTTGTTCTAAGAGTACCAATGAATACATCATCATTATCTTCGTTTTGGTCGGAAGAGGTCTGATAAATCACACCAGGTGTAATAGAGATATTATCGTTTACGCGATACTTATAGAATCCCTCAATGTGGTAAGGAATATCACTATCATCCACACCTGCTACTCTATTCAAGGAGTAGGGCTGAGCACCTCCAAAGAGACCTAACACATTACCTCTGCCACCGAAGTCAGGTAAAGCTATTCCAGCACCCCAACTCCAAGCTTCAAAATCGTCACCAATACCGAAACCGGTAACATCGTGGTAAGAAACAAAACCACTAACAGAGAACTTATCGCTAGGTCTGATTGCAGCAGCCAAACCGTAGGAATTACTGGAAGATGCACGTACTGTAGATAAGGCATTCGCTTGTTCGGTACCAACTACAGCGTTAGTGACTCCGTTAGTTGTACCCCCAAATCCACCTGCATCAAATAAGGTACTTCCCGTGCCATGATAGCCGTGAACATAGGTTGCTGCTAATGCAATACGGCTATTCAAATTAAAGTTTAATTGTCCCAGAGCCGCGTAGTTACCATTGAATATACCAGAACCGATTCCAGGGTCGCTGGGTTCGGAGCCTAGGTAACCTAATGTTACAGAACTTCCACGTAAAGGACCGCTACCTTTACCAAGTTTGAAGTTTAACGCAGCACCTGCACCACCACCGATACGGTAGATTGGGCTAGAGGAAGCAAAGGTAGACAAAGCACCGTTACCACCATCGTAATCTTCAAAGTAAGGATTAACTGTAGCAGCATAATCACTGTGAATACCGCCGGTTGCTGCAACATAAAGCTGTGCTGGACCAAGATTGGTGTAGTAAGCCAACCAGTCTAACTTAACGTCGTTACTATTGCTGTCATCACCGGTTAGGTTAAAGGTTTGGAAGTTTTCGCCGCTTTGAGCACCTCCACCAGTATTAAAGCGCTGGGCATTACCAGTAGCCAAACGGGTATGCAAAACGTCTTTACCAGTGAAGCTGGTTTGCAAGTCCAAGCGAATTCTGTTTTGGAAGACGGTATTATTGTTATCACCTACGCTATCGCCAAAAGCATCTGTTAGCGCAAAAATCGCTTCACCAGCAAGTTTGGTTGTTGTAGAGAACTGATTCGCTTCTAATTCAGCTGTACGCGCTTCTAAAGCATCTACTCGTCCACGCAAGGTAGCTAATTCAGCAGAAAATTCTTCTTGCAAACGCTGTAAAGTTGCCAAATCTTCTCTGGTAACAATATCAGCTGTAGCTGTAGCGATTAATTCGTTGACTCTATCCAAACAAGCATTCAAACCTGCTGCAAACTCATAACGAGTTAAAGCACGGTTTCCACGGTAGGTACCATTAGGATAACCAGCAATACAACCATAGCGCTCAACCAAAGATTGCAAAGCTTGGAAAGCCCAATCAGTTGGCTGTACGTCAGAAAATTGAGAAACAGAAGTCACCTGAGACTGACTTCCATCCTGTTTTCCTTCACTGCTGTACTGATTTACTTCTTGTAAAACGTTGACTTCATTCTGTTGAGCTTGAGCCAAAGTTTGTACTTCTTGAGATTCAAAAGAAGCTGAAAACACAGAAGGTGCTTCAGTTTCTGCTTTCTCTACTTGAGATACTTCAGTACTAGCTACTTCTGAATCACTAGTACTAGGAGCTGCGATCGCAGTTGTTGAAACTAGCAATGATGCTCCAAAAACGGCTTGACTTAACGCCAAGGATTTCCACAAAAAATTAGACATTATTCCTCTTCTCCTCACACCTTTCACAGATAATCTACTTTGCTGCACATCGGGCAAAAATTCCACCGTGATAGTGAAACTTATAAATGAGGCATAGTGACCTCATACACAATTCTAGTTATTGCTAAGCTAAGAACCTGCTAAATCTAGATAAAAATCTATGTAATTAACTTATGCAAAAACATATCCTTTATAGCCTTTAATTATAAGACAAGTGAAACAGAACGCAATTATATGGTCAGCTTATTAACTGTCACACTATTAAGAGAAAAAAGCAAAATCTAATGATATGTAAACTTACCTCCTTAATTCAAAATCTGATTTAAGCTTCTGTGGCATGCTTGCTGGTAAACTCCACCGAGTCAAGCCCGAATTTTTTTAGAAGTTCATATCAAAATTAGCTTGATGAATATTTAATGACATCTTACTTTTGGACAGAAAATTCTCTACTCAAGGAAGTAATTGGTAAACATTCGGGTTGAGATTAGCAGTTTGAGTCATAGATAACTATTTTGTCGATGTCTTGATAATTATACGCTCACATAAGTTGATTATTAAGAACAATATTTATTGGATATGAACAATACAGTGAGAAAATTACTGCTTTTATACTTAAAATATATCTTAAACATAAATTAATATTTATTTTACTTGATGTACCAGTGGCACCAATTACAGTAAATATTATTAACCTAAGTTTCGGGATAAGCTAAAACAGATTACTATTACTCGCTACTTAACTTTACTGTCTAACTTTAATTAAAATCTGAAACTAAAATTTTTGTTGTCACAATTTTATGCAGCTGTTTAAGCTAGCTCTATAACTCAAAGCCAGGATAGAAGAATTAATTTATTATTTATCCATATTGGATAAGTAAATTCGATGAATTACTTATATACTGTTTTATTGTTTGGTTTTTATATTTTAAAGGTCAGATTTAACCGTATTTCAAAACCTTTAAACCAATTTAATTCAAACCAATTTAAAAGAATGTTTTAAAAGTATCCGGCGCTTTATTACCGCTACTACACAGGCAAAGTCCCGGAGGGTATCTCCTCTCTATGTACTATTGGACGCGCTGCGCTAACGAGAGAGTGTTAGCCTTACCCGAAGGGGTTTTGCTTGTGTAGCCGCGACTTACAGTCGCCAGGTAGAGTATATAATTAGGGTTTGCTGAAAAAGTTTTTTTTGACAAGGGCAGGGGGCAGGGAGCAGGGGAAAACAAGATTGTATTTCTGACCAAGTTGACTAAAAGTGCAAATATTTTAAGCCAGCAGGTATCATAAGCTTGCACTTGGAACAAAGAAAATTTTCAAAATCTGATTGCAAACACTTTAACGATTAGCTTTGCTAATCGGAACAATTTAAATAAATGTAACTAAATTAATTTTGGATAAGCTTAAGGTAAATGAAGAGTTAGCTTATTCCTTATTTCCTGTTCGTTTCCAAAAAACTACAAATCTATAAAGTACCCATAAAAAACTATCCGCTCTTAGTTAAGTCAGATGACCTAATCTAAGAGCGGTCTAGTCGGGTCTTCAAGTTGCAACCTGACTGCCGGAAGGAACTCCAATTCAGCCTTGTCGCTTAAGATAAATTACTCTTTTAAAAAGAACAATTTAACTCTTAGAGCACAGCTCCGGCACACAGCCGGTTGTCTGCAACTTGATGACCCATGCGTATACTACTTTCTATCATGGGCATCACCTCCTTGTTGCCTAAGCGGCTTTTAATCTCAAACAAGGCAGAGCAATTAGCTCTTTCTTTGTATGTTGCTACTACTATAGCATAACTTTGGCAGAAATATAGAGAAAAATCTCATAATTTTGAATTTTGTTTAGCGAGCAGTGGTTGACCATATTAATTTTGAGGAAGAATATAGCACGCGAAGGTCAAAGGTTTAATAGTTAAGGATTTTAATCTTTATGGATGTCCGAATCTAAATACGTAGTGCTATAAATAATTTTTACCACCTTCTTTAAACCTGTTGAAAACTAACAATAGCTAGCTAATCGATAAGTAGGCATCGGTGACACCTTTTTGTGCGGAACTTCCCCGCGGTTAAGACCTTGTGAGTCCTGACAAATCAGGTTCGGAAGTGGTTTTCCCTCCTTTAGACGTTCGCGACTTCCTCTTATTAGAAGTTCGTCGTTTGGGCTTCAGGGAGCTTTTCAAGACCTCCTCAACGGTACTCATTTGGAATTGGGAATGGCGTGATATATAATGTTTCTGAAAAAGCTCCCTGAAGCCCAAACGACGAACTTCTAATAAGAGGAAGTCGCGAACGTCTAAAGGAGGGAAAACCACT
>JBCBHT010000039.1:0-35669 GCA_038525335.1 Cyanobacteria bacterium J06621_15
GGATTGTAATTTGTCAGGTTGTTTTTTAAATTCAACTGCAAGCAGTTGAAGTTAATAATTCAAGTTCTTAGAGTCTAATGCTACTCAGAGCAAGGGCAATATTTTTATTGTTTTTCATTCTGAAGGAGTTGTTAGTCTAATTAAGCCAATTCTGGTCTGCGAATCAAAGTGTAGAAGCTTGAATGCTAGCAAGAAAAACAATTACATCCCATAAGGATTGCCGTAGTTATGTACTACAATTGTATTACGCTGTGGAAACGCCATATAACTATTAAAAGTTTTGGATTTCCATTTAAATATCAATGTATAAATGATGGCGCTTTGCGGAAAGTAGTGGAAGTAGTTTTTCTACTATTCAAAGCGTTATTTGTATACTGATAAAGTTGAGAGATTGTCCACAGCAACTTGAATTTTTGAGCGATTAGTTCGGGTAGTATAGATTCTGATAGTGAACCTTGTTCGCTTAAAATCTGAATCGCGAGCAGTATTCTTAGTTAATTGTGACTGTAGGGGGCACATCCGCTTTCCGAGTTGCAATGTAAGACGGAAGTTTCCAGGTCATAAGTAAAGTAAGAAAATTCATACTATATAATTCCCGGAACTATCAAAGCATTTGTACGTAGTTGCTATATTGAATTAAAGGTTAAGTATGTCCCGTCGTGGTGTAATTCAAAGGCGTGCAGTTCCGCCTGACTCAGTTTATAACAGTCGCTTGATTAGCATGACAATCAGGCGAATCATGCGTCACGGTAAGAAATCTCTTGCCGCACGAATCGTTTATGACGCAATGAAAATCATTGAAGAAAGAACTGGTGGAGACCCAACAGAAGTATTTGAAAGAGCAATACGCAATTTGACTCCATTGGTAGAGGTAAAAGCTCGAAGAGTTGGTGGAGCAACTTACCAGGTACCGATGGAAGTACGTTCGGAAAGAGGCACAACTCTAGCACTGCGGTGGTTGGTGCAGTATTCTCGTCAACGTCCCGGTCGGACAATGGCTAGCAAGTTGGCAAACGAATTAATGGATGCTTCTAACGAAACAGGAAGCGCAATTCGTAAGCGAGAAGAAACACACCGAATGGCAGAAGCGAATAAAGCCTTTGCACATTATCGTTATTAAGTTGAACGCGGTTTTGGGTTCATCAGTATAGAAACGATTAGCAGAGTGTAATATACAAGATATCAGTACGGCGAAAACCATAGGAGGCAGTTGTGGCACGTAACAACCCGCTAGAAAAAGTTCGCAATATGGGCATTGCGGCGCATATTGATGCGGGAAAAACTACAACAACAGAAAGAATACTGTTTTACTCCGGCATCATTCACAAAATAGGTGAAGTTCACGAGGGAACGGCTGTTACTGACTGGATGGCACAAGAACGGGAGCGGGGTATTACTATCACTGCTGCTGCGATTAGTACCAGTTGGAAAGACCATCAAATCAACATTATCGATACCCCTGGTCATGTGGACTTCACTATTGAAGTTGAACGTTCTATGCGGGTATTGGATGGTGTAATTACGGTTTTATGTTCTGTGGGCGGCGTGCAGCCTCAGACAGAGACAGTTTGGCGACAGGCAGACCGCTATAAGGTGCCAAGAATCATCTTTGTTAACAAGATGGACCGCACCGGCGCAAACTTTTATAAGGTTTACGAACAAGTACGCGACCGACTGCGAGCTAATGCTATTCCCATTCAATTGCCTATCGGTAGCGAAAGCGAATTTGGTGGCATTATTGATTTGGTGAAAATGCGTGCCTTTATTTACAACAATGACCAGGGCACGGATATTGAAGAGCAGGACATACCGAGCGAAATGCTCGAACTAGCTCAAGAATATCGCACCAAGCTTGTTGAAGCAGTAGCGGAAACCTCAGATGACTTAATGACCAAGTACTTTGAGGGTGAAGAGCTTACCGAAGATGAAGTTCGCCAGGCTTTACGTAAGGGTACAATAGCCGGAACTATGGTGCCGATGCTTTGTGGCTCAGCATTCAAAAATAAAGGCGTACAGCTATTACTTGATGGGGTGGTAGATTATTTGCCATCTCCATTGGAAGTACCTCCAATTCAAGGTACCTTACCCAGTGGCGAAACTGTAGAAAGACCTGCTGACGATGAAGCTCCTCTAGCGGCTTTAGCTTTCAAAGTCATGGCTGACCCCTATGGTCGTTTGACATTTGTTCGGGTTTATTCTGGTGTGCTGAAGAAAGGCAGTTACGTTTACAACTCTACTAAAGGGAAAAAAGAACGAATTTCCCGGTTAGTAGTGATGAAAGCAGATGACCGACAAGATGTCGAACAACTTTGTGCGGGAGACTTAGGGGCTACTGTAGGTCTGAAAGACACCTTAACAGGTGACACGCTTTGCGACCAGGATTCTCCAATAATTCTAGAATCGCTTTATATTCCAGAACCAGTAATATCCGTTGCGGTTGAACCCAAAACCAAAGCGGATATGGAGAAATTAGGTAGAGCATTGCAGTCACTTTCGGAAGAAGACCCAACCTTCCGAGTTAGCGTTAACCCAGAAACCAATCAAACAGTGATTGCAGGAATGGGAGAACTGCACCTAGAAATTCTAGTAGATAGAATGCTGCGAGAATTTAAGGTAGAAGCTAACGTTGGTGCCCCACAAGTTGCCTATCGCGAAACAATCCGCAAGCAAGTAAACGGAATTGAAGGTAAATTCATCCGTCAGAGCGGTGGTAAAGGTCAATACGGTCACGTAGTTGTTAACTTGGAACCCGCAGACCAAGGAAGCGGTTTTGAATTCGTTTCCAAAATTACCGGTGGTACGATACCCAAAGAGTATATCGGTCCGGTTGAGCAGGGAATGAAAGAAACCAGCGAATCCGGTATTATAGCTGGGTATCCATTAATTGATGTTAAAGCAACATTGGTCGATGGGTCTTATCATGATGTAGACTCTTCGGAAATGGCTTTCAAAATTGCCGGTTCAATGGCGATGAAAGAAGCGGTGATGAAAGCTTCACCAGTGCTGTTAGAGCCATTGATGAAAGTTGAGGTAGAAGTACCCGAAGAATTTCTTGGGGATGTCATTGGCGACCTTAACTCTCGTCGCGGTCAAATTGAAGGCATGGGGTCCGAAGATGGCTTAGCCAAGGTAACTTCTAAAGTACCATTGGCAGCAATGTTTGGTTACGCAACTGACATTCGGTCAAAAACCCAAGGTCGGGGTATTTTCTCGATGCAGTTTAGTAACTACGAAGAGGTGCCTCGCAACGTGGCTGAGGCAATTATCGCTAAAAACAAGGGAACGCATAGTTATTAAAGGAAACGAGGATAAATGGCACGCGAAAAATTTGAAAGAAATAAACCACACGTTAATATCGGTACTATTGGCCACGTTGACCACGGTAAAACCACGTTGACAGCAGCCATCACCATGACTTTATCCGCTTTGGGTCAGTCAGCACAGAAGAAGTACGACGATATCGACAACGCTCCTGAAGAAAAAGCACGTGGTATTACTATCAATACTTCCCACGTGGAATACGAAACTGATGGTCGTCACTACGCTCATGTAGACTGTCCCGGACACGCTGACTATGTGAAAAACATGATCACTGGTGCAGCCCAAATGGACGGTGCAATTCTTGTGGTGTCTGCTGCTGACGGTCCCATGCCTCAAACCCGCGAACACATCTTGTTGGCGAAGCAGGTTGGTGTACCTAGCCTCGTAGTCTTCTTGAACAAGCAAGACATGGTGGATGACGAAGAATTATTGGAGTTAGTGGAATTGGAAGTCCGCGAACTTCTTAGCGACTACGATTTCCCCGGTGACGATATTCCTGTAGTTTCAGGTTCTGGTTTGCAAGCGTTGGAAAAAATGATTGCTAACCCAAGCATGAAGAAAGGTGAAGATGAGTGGGTAGATAAAATCTACGATTTGATGGAGCAGGTAGATGCTTTCATTCCTACTCCCGAACGTGCTGTTGATAAGCCTTTCTTGATGGCTGTAGAAGACGTATTCTCCATTACAGGTCGTGGTACTGTAGCAACTGGTAGAATCGAACGCGGAAAAGTCAAAGTGGGCGACCAAGTTGAATTGGTTGGTATCAGAGATACTCGCCCCACCACCGTAACCGGTATCGAGATGTTTAAGAAAAGTCTCGATGAAGGTATGGCTGGAGACAACGCTGGAATCCTACTACGTGGTATGCAGAAAGATGATATCGAGCGTGGCATGGTAATTGCAAAGCCTGGTAGCATCACCCCTCACACCGAATTTGAAGGCGAAGTATATGTTTTAACTGAGAAAGAAGGCGGTCGTAAAACCCCATTTTTCTCTGGTTATCGTCCTCAATTTTACGTGCGTACCACTGACGTAACAGGTACAATTCAGTCCTTTACTGCTGATGACGGTAGTGCTGCGGAAATGGTAATGCCAGGAGACCGCATTAAAATGAACGTACAGCTCATCAGCCCAATTGCGATTGAACAAGGAATGCGCTTCGCAATTCGTGAAGGTGGTCGTACCATCGGTGCTGGCGTAGTTTCTAAAATCGTTAAGTAGTTTTAGACTGACTTTAACTAGAATACGAGCAGAGATGATAAAACACATCTCTGCTTTTAACTGTCTTTAATGGGAAATACAGCACTTTGCAATTAAATGAGGTACAGCAGAGTACTTTAAAAACTTTGTGGGATGGAGAGCAGCGCGTTGCGGTGAGTTAGTGTGCAGAGCAGGGGGTTTCACGCCATTTGCTACAACCGAGGGAACCTCGGCAACGCAGTGGCTCCCCCATGTAAGCCGAAGGCTTTCTCGAAGAGTACAACTAACGAACCCGAAGGGAGGAACACGACCGTTGTAGCGACTGCGGAGCATCCCTGCCCGTCCGATTGTACTTCACTAAAATAAAATATGCTGTATAAGCGGTTCTTCACTATCAGAACCTACGGATTAATGTTTGGTTTTGATAGTGAAGAACGGTAAATGAAAATTTCCATTCCCCCTCGTAAAAACAATCAGAACCAGGAAAACTGAACAAATGGCTACTTTACAGCAGCAGAAAATTAGAATTCGTTTGAAAGCTTTTGACCGTCGCTTGCTCGATACATCTTGCGAAAAAATTGTTGATACCGCTAACCGCACTAACGCAACAGCAATTGGTCCGATACCTTTACCTACAAAACGCCGTATTTACTGCGTACTTCGTTCTCCTCACGTAGATAAGGATTCACGAGAACACTTTGAAACCCGTACTCATCGTCGCATAATTGATATTTATCAGCCTTCCTCGAAAACCATTGATGCTTTGATGAAACTTGATTTACCATCTGGTGTGGATATTGAGGTTAAGTTGTAATTGTTAATTAAGGATTAATTGAGGATTAATTGTAGTTTTTTGATGAATAGTCAATTTAAAAACAACAATTGAAAATTCTTGCTTAAAGATATCAATGTACTAATAAGTACTTCACTACCCTTGGAAATTTTTCTAAGGGCTTTTTAGTGCCTGAAAACGACTTTAAGATAAAATATAGATAAGATACTAAGAATATACTGATTTTTTCAAGAATACAGGATTTACGCGAAGCAAAATTTTTATTGCCATTAGGAAACCCAACACAACCAATTACAAACTTGTGTAAAGAAGCAATACAAGCCGGACTGGGAAGTTAAGCTATTGCTTCTGATGACATAATTATATCAATGACCGTCTAAGTCCCGGCAAGAAATACTTTTATAAGTAGTACAGATAGTAGTACAGCTATATATTACGGTAAATATGACATCCTCTTCTAGAATTGCAGTTCGCGAAATACCTTTGTTCCCTTTACCGGATGTGGTTCTGTTTCCTACCAGACCCTTACCCCTGCATATTTTTGAATTTCGCTACCGAATTATGATGAACACCATTCTCGATAGCGACCGCAGGTTCGGGGTATTAATGGTTGACCCAGCTAAAGGTACTGTTGCTAATGTCGGGTGTTGTGCGGAAATTATTCATCATCAACGCTTGAAAGATGACCGAATGAAAATGCTTACTTTAGGACAGCAAAGATTTCGCGTTTTAGAGTACGTTCGTGAAAAACCTTATTTTGTTGGTTTAGTTGAGTGGATTGATGACGAAGAACCCACTAAAGATTTACGACATGAAGCATCTGAGGTAGAACAGCTATTGCGTGATGTTGTTCGTTTGAGCGCTAAGTTAACTGAGCAAAATATTGAACTTCCCCAGGATTTACCTGCTTTACCTAAAGAATTATCTTATTGGGTAGCAAGCAATCTCTACCGTGTAGCTCCAGAGCAACAGTCATTATTAGAAATGCAAAATACAGCAGCTCGTTTAGAGCGAGAAATGGAGATTTTAACTTCAACTCGCAATCATTTAGCTGCTCGTACTGTCCTTAAAGATACCTTAAATCAAAAGTCTTAACAAATTAAAAAATAGCGGAAATTGCGGTCTTGGTGTCTCCCCAAGTAGAGCCAATTTCCAAGACAGGGAATAGCGGAAAATGCGGTGTTGGGGAGCCATTGCGTTGCGGTGGCTTGGGAACCGAGCCGCACGCTCTGCGTGAACTGCACAGAGTTGGATTCACCAAGTGGAGCAATTTTCCAAGAGAGGAAATGGGTTGAAAAGTACTTAATAATGATAATTAGTTATGATTTTCTTCCTATCTATTAGCAAGCTTGATTTTAACATTAAGGCATTACTTCTCTTTTCAAATCAGCTTTGAATTGCTTTTTCAGAAAATAAAGCTCAGAAATTATGAAAAAGATTCTTTAGTTGATAAAAATCTGAGTATGCTTCTATGTAAAATACTTGTTCAAATTGATAAATTCATAAATAATTCTAACTAGATAGCTGTTGTTCCCTATTCCCTTTTATTAATTACGATTCTATTGGTAAAACGTTGTAACTACCAAAAATTTTCAAAATTTCTGTGTAATTAGATAGCTCAGCTAAAGCAGATTGCATTTTATTAGAGGAAACATCTGCTTCTAAATCCATGAAAAATAAGTATTCCCCCAAAGAACGTTTTGTTGGACGCGATTCAATTTTACTCAAATTTATATTTTGATTAGCGAATACTTGTAGCGGTTTTACTAATACACCGGGTAAATTTGCCGGTACGCTAAATGCTAATGAAGTGTAAAAAGCAGTATCTTTCAATATTTCGTGATTAGGGGTATTACCTGGCTGACTAACAACCCAAAAACGAGTACAATTTTCTGGGTAATCATTAATACCGTTTGCCAATGTCGGTAAATTATATAGTTGCGCTGCTCTTAGGGATGAAATAGCTGCTGATTTTACATTTTCTAATTTCTGTAATCCTTCCGTAGTGGAATTAGTAGGAACTAACTGTACTTTTGGAAGATATTTCTCTAACCATTTTTGACATTGAGCTAATGCTTGTGGGTGAGAATAAACGGTTTCGATACTATCTAAGCTTTCAGAATGAGAAATTAATGAATGAGTAATAGGTACAACTAAAGCCAACTGAATTTGTAAATTATCTAATTGCCATAGTGTATCTAAAGTAACAGTAACTCCTCCTTGAATCGAGTTTTCTACAGGTACTACTGCTAAATCTGATTCACCTTTAGCTACAGAACAAAGTGTTTGAAAAATACTAGGATAAGGGCATAATGTAGCTTCTATTTTAGTATTTTTCGTCAGCCAACTAACATAATATAAGGCAGCAAGTTCAGCATAAGTACCGGATGGTCCTAAATGTGCAATAGATATCATAATTCACAAAACACTTAATACTTAAGATAGCAAACAGAATACTAGATTTCTTACCTAAAATAGATATTATAAAGTAACAATAATTTTTATAATTAAGAAGAGTATAGGTTTTGTACAATACAAAAAACTATACTTTTGTTCAAATTACAATTATCGACTAATTGTTGTCGTCTAACTATGGCTACTCAATTTAAAGCCTGTCAGTCTGTTGAAATTCCCGTTCCTTACCAGCCTATTCCCATTAAGCATTATTTACGACAACCCCAGCGCTTAGTTCATGCTTTGGCTGATTCTAGCCGAGTAGAACAAATAAGTACGGAAGTTTTTCGCTTAAAAATGCGTCCTTTGACTTTTATGTCATTAAGTATCCAACCAATCGTAGACATGAGAGTGTGGGCAGAAAACAACGGAACAATCAATCTGGAATCAGTTGGTAGCGAAATTCGCGGGGTAAAATCCATTAACCAACGTTTTAAACTCGATTTAAAAGGCAATTTGTCAAGTTATGAAAAAGATGGAAACACTCGTCTTAAAGGTATAGCTAATTTAGAAGTCCGGGTCGAATTACCTCCACCTTTTTCTTTTACTCCTAAAGCAATTTTAGAAAGTACTGGTAACGGCTTACTTAAAAGCGTATTGCTAACAATAAAACAAAGATTGCTGCGACAGCTTTTAGTTGATTATCAACGCTGGGTAGAGTTACAAACTAAAGATAGTAGTATTGATGACCACAGCAATGATTTTAAAGTTTTTAAGCCCGAATAAAGTCATTATAAAATCATTGAAATTAGAAAATCCACTAAGTTACTCAATGCAATGGCATGCGGCATCAAATAATAGAAAATAGGGAATAGAGAGAGAAACTAAAAAAGGATTTACAATTTTAGTGAATTACTTTGTGAATGCTTTTATCGTAAGGCTTTTATCACGTTATCCTAAGAATTTAGTAAATCAACTATAAAAACCAGGGATTAATGTAAGTGCTATTGAAATACTAAATATTTAAGCCACCATAATTTATGTATTACTGATAATTTATTTATATAAACTCTCTTCTTAACCCGATTTCTTACACAAATAAAATTGTGAGATTGGTTAATTTCGCACAATCACCTATTTTTGCTCTGCTATTTGGCAAGGACGAAAAGACTTGCGATGCAAAGGCGAGACACCGTAATTTTGTATTGCTAATAGATGTTTTTTGCTACCATAACCCTTATTTTTCTCTAAATCGTACATTGAGTATTTATTAGCAAGACGAATTATTAATTCATCGCGCCAAACCTTAGCAATGATGGACGCAGCAGCTATCGTAAGTGAAAGCGAATCTCCCTTTACTATTGTTTGTTGTGGTAGCGATAAATTTTTTATCTGCTGGTTCCCATCAATTAAACAAAGCGCAGGCTGTAGCTTTAATTTTAGAACAGCCCGCTTCATTGCTAAAAGTGATGCTTGCAAGATATTCAAAGAGTCTATTTCGGCTGTAGTTGCAAAACCAATTTTCCAGTCTATTGCAATATCAGAAATTAGATCCGCTAACTTAATTCTTTTAGAAGCAGATAGCTTTTTACTATCCTTAATGTTGGCGGTGAGGAGTTGGGGCAAACTATTACTATCTGGTAGGATAACTGCTGCTGCTACCACAGGACCAAACAAAGCACCTCTCCCCACTTCATCAACTCCTGCAATTAACATGTCGTCATTGCAATACTTAGAAAATTCTAACCAATTTTGTTCGGGGAAGAGTTTAGATGGGTCCATTGCAGTGATAGCTTGCCCAAGTTTTACTGTAAAACGGTCAAATCTTAGCTAGATGGTGCTTCCACAGAGGAACGACGACGACGGCGACGTCTATCTGCTGTCTTCGTTGGTGTTTCGGCTTGCTCTGATTCCATTTGTTCTTCTATTTCATCTTCAACCGCAACTTCATTATCTATATTGTTTATTTTGACTTTCTTTGGAGTTGGAGTCAGCGAGTATGAAACTGATTCTTCAATGCTTTCTTCGCTATCTGCGCTTTCTTCACTCTCTCCGTTTTCACCAGGTGGAACCACATTAATGATTACAGATTTCTCGTTTTTGAATTCTTTCTCCAATTTCTTTAAAGGTGTGACACCCATTAAAGCGTAGACATCTTGTTCTTCGTCTGTCATCTCTACCGAAACAATTTCTGGTGGTTCAAGAACTCCTTTGACTGATTCGATTCTAGTTCTATTGCGTTCGGGTCTTTCGCTCCAACCTTTATTCAATACCGATGGAGAACTATCCGACCTTAGTCTTTCTGGTTCTGAATCCGAATCAATATCCAAATCATCGTTGACTAAGCTCAGTGGACTTCCATTAATCCTTGGTTCATCTTTCCCGTTTCCTGTATTAATCCCCAAACGACGGCGACGACGGCGTTTGTTATTGTCTCCTAATTCTTGATAGCTGGGATGATTTATCAAGTTTAAATTAGCAAAATCTCCGTCACCTTCATCCGCATCTGCAAATCCATCTACCACTTCAGGTTGGGTGTTTAAGCGAGGAGCAGAAATACGCGGTTCTCTTGAAGGTAAAGGTACTACACGCTCCGGTACTTCTACCGGTGGTGGTGCTACTCGACTTTCGCTTTCCCCTGGTAAATGTACGATATGTCCCAAACCTTGACAGGTAGGACAAGTTTCCCCAAAAAGCTCGTAAATATTTTGTCCTTGACGCTTACGGGTAAGCTCTACCAAACCTAATTCAGTCAATTGAGCTATTTGAGGACGGGCTTTATCAGATTTCAAAGCTTTGTTGAAATTTTCGAGAACCTGTAACTGGTCCCGCCGCGATTCCATATCAATGAAATCAACAACAATTACCCCAGCAATATTACGTAAACGCAGCTGACGTGCTATTTCCGCAGCAGCTTCGCAATTCGTCCACAATACAGTTTCTCTTGCTGTAGCCGAACGAGTAAACGAACCCGAGTTGACATCTATTACCGTTAATGCTTCGGTAGGTTGAATAATAATGTAACCGCCAGAAGGTAAGTCTACTCTTGGTTTGAGAGCTTCCTTAACCGCAGCATTAATCCGGAAATATTCTAAAATTGCAGTGCGATCGCGGTGGTGGTCAATTAACAAACCTTGGGGAACCTGTCCCCCGCTCCAGTTCTGTAAATATTGCTTGACTCGCTTTAAGCCTGTACTAGAGTCAACAACAATCCGATTGACATCAGCACCGTACATATCTCGTAAAACGCGCTGGATAAAGTCATCATCGCGATTGAGTAAAGCTGGCGCACGACTGGTTTGAGCTTGTTCACCAATTGATTCCCACTGTTTTTGAAGAAATTCTAAATCTTCGATAATGGCTTCTTCTGGTTTACCTTCAGCTTCGGTACGGATTAATAAACCCATTCCAGCCGGTTTTATCAAGATTGCTAAAGCTCTCAAACGGTTGCGTTCGTTTTCGTTCCTGATTCTGCGGGATAAGTTAACTCCTCGTCCATAAGGCATCAGTACTACATAGCGCCCTGGCAAAGTAATGTTACCAGTGAGCCTCGGACCTTTCGTACCTGTCGGCTCCTTCATCACTTGTACTAACACTTTTTGTTGCGGTGCTAATAACTCTGTGATTGCTGCCGACGAACGTCTCAATCTTAACGGTCCGAGGTCAGTTACATGAATAAAACCATTACGTTCTGGGTCGCCAATGTTGACAAAAGCTGCATCTATCCCAGGCAATACATTTTCTACTACCCCTAAATAGATATCACCAATTTGGTGATGACCAGTAGCTACGACAAGTTCTTGTATTTGGTCTTCGGAAAACACCGCAGCAATTTGATGCTGTTCGGCGATGATAATTTGTTTCGGCATTCAATTTCCTCAAAAATTGGCAGCTTAAATCCGTAGGAGAGGAGTTTTCAATCAAATCTACTCTATCTCCTCCTTCCAAGGTGCTGCTGTAATAAAATTGCACAAAATTTCGCTCAAATAAGCACGAGCTATTTACATTTTGATTGCATTTACGCAACCCATTAAATCTACAGCGGTTACATCTTTTTATGAATAAAATTGTCCGTTAAAGGTCAATTTTTTACACCTTTCCTTTGCCAATTAATCTGTCAGGTTAAAAAGTAATTACAATATCACTTTTTGACACTACACTAAAGATGCAACTCTTGTAAGAGATTGTTCTAACAATCGGGCAGTATAACTTAGAATATCCTCGTTAGTACAAAACTACGTCTTTTCTTAAGACGCAGGCTAAGTGCGCGAGCGAACCGAGAGAAGGAGTGTATATTTCCTTACCTGCACAAAAGTAGACTTTCAAAGTCTATCTATGAGCGGCACCTTGAAGGTACCATCTGCTACTCTACATATCCCCACCCTGTAAGCTAGAAATTTTGAGCCTACTCTACTAATTCCATTGTCATGAATGGTGAGAAAAGTAATTGAACCCGCGCTGGTACGATTTTGGAATGATTCACATTTTTAGCTACCTGCCAAAATCAGAGAGAGTGTTCTCTAATCTGCTATCAGCTATATCTGGGATGATACCCCAGTATTGTCGAGTTTGACTCGAAAATATTATTGCTTTAACGCCCCGTACATCGAGGTGGTGAATCAATTCGTTCCGTTGCAGCGCTCTTATAATTTCTCTTCATATAATTCTAACGCAAGGTCGCAAAAAATCAATTCTAAAGTCAAGCCATAATTGGAAGGCAATTTCATAACTACAATTACTCTCGCTCCTATTCAACTGCCAAAACTAACTTGCTCCGATGTATATGTAGCAGGTCGAATTCTGTTGCCGTTAAAGATTCAAGCATAAATGGAATGTGTTGCGGACGCAATAAGGTACCATCATTGCGACAAGCTCCTACATACCGCAATTGGACGGCTTGGCTTTGACCCATATCGAATTTTGCTGTCTTGACAAAATCTAGATCAAATAAACGTTCGCGCAGATTTACATTTTTGATTTTACCTTTTTTGGTTTTGTGCTGTATCCAAATTTCTGTTTTAGCTTTGAGTGCATCAATTATCCCTTGCCACTCAGATAAAGTTACTTCTCGACTACAGCCTATATCGAGTAAATACTCAGCTGTTTCTAGAAGTTGAGATGCACTCTTGGACTTTAAGTCTAGCTGCACTACATCATATATCGGTATGCCGTTCGGTAGTGAAGAACTCAAAGTCGTGAAGAAAGTATCGACATCAATTTCTTCAGTTAATTCAAAATCCACAATTTCATTTACGCTGGTGGCACCTAATGGTAAAGCATTTGCTACTGATATTCTGGGTTGTGGATTAAAACCGCCGCTAAATGATACTGGTAGTCCTGCTCGTCGAATGGCTCGGTCAAAAACTCTCATTAGGTCTAAATGACCAACCAATGCCATATCGCCAGATTTCCCAAACCTTACCCGCAATTTTTGTGCTTTGGTAGTATCGGGAACGAAATCTCCAGCAAATTCCGGAATTGGTGGTGGTGGAACTACGATATTGTGACCGAAGTCGGTACCGCAAACGCCGCAATGCGAGCAACCATCGAACGAACAATCGGGGACTGTAGCCGCTTCCATTGCTCGCTGCAAATCTTCCTTGAGCCAGTTTTTCTCAATTCCCGTATCTATATGGTCCCAGGGTAGTGAGTCATTAAGGCGCTCATCAGCACTGCTGCCTTCCATGACATTCCACTCACCACAAAGCACTTTGCGGTACTTCCAATCTAAACCAGCTTCGGCAATGGCATTTTCCCAAGCAGCAAAAGCTTTATCTAAATTATCAAACCAGGAATCCATCCCCGCGCCTAATTCCCAAGCACGACGTAACACTGAAGCGAGAGTTCTATCTCCTCTACCGACAAAATCTTCCATAGCCGAAATTCGTATATCGGTAAAGTTGACTTTAACTCCACGAATCCGACGAAATTCGGAACGCAACAAATCTTGCTTACGTTTAAATTCAGCAGTAGAAACTGAGTGCCACTGGAATGGTGTATGAGGTTTGGGCGTAAAGTTGGAAATCGTGATGTTAAAGTTCACGGGTTTTCTACCTGTTGCCCAACATTCGCCCTTGAGCCACCTTACAGTTTGAGCAATACCCAATACGTCAACATCAGTTTCGCCCGGTAAGCCAATCATAAAATACAGCTTTACCTTATCCCAGCCTCGTTTCCAAGCAGTTTTCACCCCCCTTAATAATTCTTCATTGGTCAAACCTTTGTTAACAATATCTCGCATCCTTTGAGTACCGGCTTCCGGCGCAAAAGTTAAACCACCTTTTCGCGTTCCACCAAGGATGTTAGCGATATTTTCATCAAATCTATCTACTCGTTGGCTAGGTAAAGAAAGGGAAATATTTTCGTCCTTGAGACGATTTTTGATTTCCATACCTACCGAACCTAAAGCCAAATAATCGGAACAAGAAAGAGACAACAAAGAGAATTCACTGTAACCAGTTTGGCGCATCCCCTCGGTGATTGTTTCCACAACCTTCGACGGCTCTACATCTCGCGCCGGACGAGTTAACATTCCTGGTTGACAAAATCTACAGCCCCTGGTACAGCCGCGCCGAATCTCAATTGTCAAGCGGTCGTGGACGGTTTCAGCATAAGGAACTAAACCAATAGAATAAGCTGGGATGGGGTTAGAAACCCTGCGTATAATTCGTTCTGGCACATCTGGGCGATTGGGATAAACCGAGCCATCAGCAGCCATATCGTAAAACTGCGGTACGTATACACCAGGAATCTGTGCCAAGTCCAGCAACAATTCTTGACGATTCAGCTTAGCATTTTTACCTTCTTCTAAAATTAAACCAATCTCTGGTAATAGTTCTTCGCCATCTCCAAGAGCGATAAAATCGAAGAAGTCAGCATAAGGTTCGGGATTGGATGTAGCAGTTTGTCCTCCTGCAAAAATTAGAGGGAAATCACCCTCCAATCTTTCTTTCCAGGTCAAAGGAATGCCAGCTAAATCCAGCATTTCTAAAATATTAGTAGCACCTAACTCGTAACTAAGACTAAAGCCCAAAATATCGAAATCTACTAAGCTTCGCTTTGACTCTACTGCAAACAAAGGTGTTTGAGTTGTCCTTAGCTTGGCTGTTAAATCCGCACCTGGGAGGTAAGCACGGTCGCATAACTGACGAGGCTGAACATTCAATATATTATAAAGAATGATATGACCTAAATTAGAAGCACCAACTTCATATACTTCTGGGTAAGTTAATACCCAGCGTATCGTCGCCGTATCCCAAGGCTTATGTTTAGCTAAAAGCTCATTACCCAGGTAACGGGATGGTTTTGAAATATCCGACGTGATTAATTTATCTACTGCAATAGACACTATGCTATTTTCTAGCTACTTCTAGTAATTACAGCTACTCACCTCCAAGGTTAGCATTGATTTGTATTAGTGTATTAGTTTATTATTCAAAATTTTTTTCTCTTATAGCTCCTTAATGATTAACTAGTTGCTTTGAAACAGGAACTTTGAAAGCAGCATGGGAGACTAAAGTATTAACTGTTAAAAATTTTTTCTGCATCAAATATTTCAAAAACTCTATCTAATCCAGTTAATTCAAAGATAATTCTGTGACTAGGAGCAACCGAACAAAAGCAAAGTCGTTGTTCCAATACATTTGCTGTTCGTACTCCAGAAACTAAAGCCATCAAACCCGCGCTGTCTATAAAATCAACTTTTTCTAAATTTAGTAATACAATTGTATTGCTATTTTGATTTAGAGCAGCACCTAATTCGCGTTCAAGCTGTATGGCATTTTCAGCATTTAAGCATCCTTGAGGGCGAATAACGGTAATTCTAGGATTATCAAGTATTGTTTGCATAGTTACAAAGATTTCAAATTTTCTTTAGTTGAGGGATAGATGTATTCGACCATAATCTTTTTTTTATCGCATCGACCATTCGTATTAGCTCTCTTTGTAGAATCTTCACCACCAGACTACTTCTGTTTAAAGATTGCCACAATACTTAATTAAACGGTAGCTAAATATACTTTTTTATAATTGAAGTTCAAAAATAATCTATATAACTAGCATGAATCAGTGCCAGGATAGGACAAAAGACATTTAAAAATTGTTAGCTATTAAGGCAGTGACTCATTTTCTAATGAGAGTTAATTAAATATAAAGTATCCTTATTTTTTCCTTAATCATTGGCTTGTATCTTTTTTAGATGACAAGCTGATTGTCTGTTATACCTGTGATCCAAATCACTTGATGAGTGATACTTAAATCACGTTTTATACTTAAAAATATCTGAGATAATTGGTATTAAATTCATAATGGTTACCTACTATGAGAACTAAGTTCGCTATTCGTCAATTGGTTGAAAGGGCTTTGGTGATAAAGAAATTAACTCCTGAGATAGAAAATGAAATAAATTCCGAACTAACTCAGATGGGTTATATTTCTGACGTTGACTACGAAGCTTTAGAACTATTGATGGCAGAAATGGATGCAGGAAGAATTAAGTTGGTTCCCAGCTTATAGTATTTAGACGATAATCAGGAACGCTACTTCTTTAAACAATGAACAGTAAAGCTTAAAAAGCAATTTATTTTTATTAAACCTAACTACAGATATTACAAAACATTACAACGCAATATAAAAAATTAATATTGACAGCGCGGGCATCATTATATTGTTCCATCGCTGGTTTTTTGTATGATGGTGTGAAACGCTTCAATCTATTATCACCACATGCTTAATTAGTTGGGTTAGTATTCGAGCAGAAATAAATACGACAGAAAATGCAAAATTAAACCGTAAGTAGGTGGGTGACAAAATTTACAAGTATGTCATTACGAGCTAAACGTTAGCGTTACTAAAGCCGAGTCGTGCCGCGAATAAGGCTTGCGTCGTTCGGAGAGCGATACACGCAGTGAGTCGTCAGACTAAGCTTGTCTGATAGAACATAATGAAGCGGTTTAAGGCTATCCCCGCCTCGCTTCGCTAATGCAGCGTCTCCCAGAGGGAAATAACAATCTCAAGGGTTTCAGGTAATTTACATTTCATTACTTGGTTAGTTTTATTTGTGCCTACCTACTTAATTACTAATTCCTGTAGCTTACTTAAGACTTTCTCAACATGACCCTTAGTTCTTACATTAGACCATGTATGGGCAATATCACCATCAGGCGCAATTAAAAAAGTTGAGCGGACAACACCCATATATTCCTTACCCATAAACTTTTTTAGCCCCCATACACCATAAGCTTCACACACTTGATGTTCTGGGTCGCTTAAAAGTTGAATAGATAAATTATGTTTCTGAATAAATTTGCAGTGAGATTTTTCTGAATCGGGGCTAACTCCGAGAATTTTTGCACCTGAAGTATCAAATTGTGGTGAGAATTCGCTGAAATCTTTTGCTTCTAAAGTACAACCGGGTGTGTTGTCTTTGGGATAAAAGTAAAGCACAAACCAATTAGACTGGAAATCTTCAAGTTTGACCAAATTTCCATCTTGGTTTACTGCACTAAATGGTGGTGCTTTTTCTCCGATTAAAGGAATATTAGCAAGCTTTGACATAGTTTTTGATAGGGAATTGGTAATTGGGAATTGGGTAATTGGTATTTGGTAATTGGCTATTGGGAAGAAGGTAGTTAAGATAGCGAATAAAGAATCTGTGTATGAACTGACATTTTGAGACGTAGCATTGCTACGTCTCTACACGGGTTTCCGGTTATCCATTAAATAAATTCATACTTTTAATCAGCAACACCCGTTTTTTTTACTCCTAACTCCTAACTCCTAACTCCTAACTCCTAACTCTTTTATCTTCTTCGATAATTTTACGACTTGGTTTCTTCTTAAAACCGTATTTGACTAAATTAATAATCCAATATTGAAAGTTATCAATATAGGTGAATAATACTGGTACGACTACTAAAGTTAATAGTGTAGAAGTGCTAAAGCCACCAATAACTGCAACACCCATTGATTGACGAACTTCAGCACCAGCACCAAGTCCTAATGCTAGGGGGAAGGTGCCAGCAATCGTTGAAAGCGAAGTCATTAAAATAGGACGCAAACGGGACACACCAGCGTCTAAAACTGCTTGACGTTGTTTTTTACCTTGTTCTAAACCGATAATTGCGTAGTCTACTAATAAAATTGAATTTTTAGTGACGATTCCTAGTAGTAATACAATACCAATCAAAGCATATAGCCCCAAGGCTTTTTGAGCAATTAATAATGCTAGTAAAGTACCGCCTAAAGATAAAGGTAGCGCCACCATAATAGTGACGGGATGGAGGAAATTATTATACAGAATAACCAGAATAGCGTAAATCATCATCACAGCTAAACCCAATGCAGCACCAAAGCGTCCGAAAATTTCCTCCATAATTTCCGCGTCTCCAGCAGAACGTCTGCTCACTTCTGCGGGTAAATTTTTCATAGCTTCAAGCTGGTTTACAGCAGCTAATCCGTCTCCTAAAGAAATACCCTGTAAATTGGCTTCTACTGAAACTTGACGCATTCTATCAAAACGGTTGATAGTTGCTGCACCGCTACCAAAGCGGATATCTGCGACTGCTAGCAATGGAACTAAACCACCGTTTTGACTGGGAACTTGGAGATTTCTGATATTGGTAATATCTTGTCGCGCTTCGGGGTCAATTTGTACTCGAATGGGAATTTGGCGGTCGGGAAGATTGTACTTTGCTAAATTAGCATCACCATCACCGATAGTAGCCAGAGCAGCAGTACGAGCAATTGACTGTACGCTGACACCCAAATCTGCGGCTCGTTGCGGGTCGGGTACTATCAAAATTTCGGGTTTGACCAAGCTAGCAGTAGAAGATGCTTCTACCAATCCCGGTACAGTTCTCATCTGCTTTTCTAAATCATCAGCAGCTTTTTTTAAAGCTTGGGGATTTTCACTTTGTAAAACTATAGTTAAATCCTTTCCACCACCTACAGCACCAGTACTTTCAAAACTAATTCTTGCTCCTGGAATTTGGTCAAATTGCGGACGAACCTGTTCTTCAAACTCGTTTTGAGAGATTCCTCTTTCTTCCTTGGGTTTTAATCTAACGGTAAGACTAGCCGAACCAACATTTTCTGTAGATAAAACGCTGTCTACTGCAGGATTTTGAGTAATTAAATTTGTTGCTTGAGTAACTACTTTCTTAGTATCTTCCAGAGTCGAACCCGGAGCTAATTCTATAGAAACTCCAGAAATACCAATATCAGCACCATCAACCAAACCCTTGGGAATCATCGGTACCAACATCAAACTACCAATAAAGAAAGCCAAAGCTAGTAGTAAAGTTGTAATCCGATGACGTAAAGCCCATCTGAGTGTGGAAGCGTAAGGAGAGAATTTAGGATTATTTCTCCTATTATTTTCACCTTTGACCTTTGACCTTTGACCTTTAACCTCTAACCCTTCGACCTTTTTCTTTAATAAATAAGCTCCCATCATCGGTGTGACCATCCGCGCTACTGCTGTGGAAAATACGGTAGCTGCGGTAACGGTCATCGCAAAGGGTTGGAAAAATTGACCGGGGATTCCACCCATAAATGCTACTGGTAAAAATACGGCTACGATGGTCGCAGAAGTTGCAATTACTGCTAAACCCATTTCCGCTGAGGAGTCAAAAGCTGCTTGCTTGGGTTCTTTTCCCATCCCCAAATGCCGTTCCATGTTTTCAATCTCTACAACGGCATCATCTACTAAGTTCCCTACAGCTAAACTTAAACCCAACAGCGTCATGTTGTTAAGGGTATAACCTAGAGCAAAGATTACTCCAAAAGTAGGGATAATTGATAAAGGTAAAGTTACCGCTGTAATTAAAGTTGCTCGCCAATCGCGTAAAAACAGTAAAATTACTGTAACGGCTAGTACAGATGCTATTAATAGCTCGTTCATCGTACTTTGGTAAGAATTGCGAACAAAAGTAGCTCTGGTAAAAATTAATTCCATGTTTACATCTTGCGGAAGAGTTTCTTTGAGCTTGTCAACCTTAGCTCTGACTCCTTCTTCCACTGTCACCATGACGCTACCAGTACTACGCAATACTTCAAAAGCAACTACTGGTTTGTTATTCAAGCGAGCAACTTTACGCACTTCACCAAAACTATCGTCTACCTTTCCTAAAGTAGATAAAGGAACCGAACCACCATTAGGAAGAATGATTTCATAACTTCTTAAAACATCTATACTTTGAGCGCTACCCAAAGTACGGATGCTTTGTTCGCTTCCCCCGATTTCCGCACGACCACCCGGTAAATTGATATTAAAAGCTCGTAGCTGGTCGTTGACCTGAGTAGCGGTGATACCCAGCGATTGCAAGCGGTCGGGGTCAAGATTAACGCGAATTTCCCGATTAACACCACCTACTCGACGAATTTCAGCCACACCTTTTACCGATAACAAAGCGCGACTGATAGTTTCGTCAACTATATTACTTAATTCTTCTACAGAACGTTTATCCGAACTGACCACATAAGTCATAACAGCACTACCGGAAAATTCCAGACGCTGGACAATCGGGTCATCAATATCTTGAGGAAGACTCTGACGAATTTGAGCTATAGCATTGCGAACATCATTAGTAGCTCTGTCGCTATCGGTTCCCAAATCAAAATTGATGATAGTAGTAGAAACACCATCGTTAACAACCGAACGCAATTCATCAATATTTCCCAGACCAGCAACAGCATCTTCAATTTTTTTAGTTACCTGAGATTCAAGTTCCGTAGGACCAGCACCAGAACGAGTCACCGTAACCTGGACAGCAGGAACATCAATATTAGGGCTGATATCAATACCCAAAGTATTAAAACAGAACCAACCAACTATAGTCAGAATCAAAAATAAAACTATTGTCGGAATCGGTTTTTTTATCGACCAAGCAGAAACGTTCATATTTTAGATTTTGGATTTTAGATTTTAACAACGGATGCTTTTGTTTTGGATTGAAATGTTGGGAGTTAGTGGTTAGTTGTTAGGAGTTAGTAGTGAGTTATTAGTCATAACTAAATCAGGGGAATCATTGAAATCCATTTCATCTGTGATAATTGTTAGGAATTAGGAGTGATTGTTATTGTTAAAAGGTAAAAAATAGAATTTATAGATAAAGATTATCCCTATTAATCATTACTTATTACTTATTACTTATTACTTCTTACTTATTACTTATTACTTCTTACTTCACAACCCGTACTTTATCCCCGTCTTTCAAGTACCCAGCACCGTCTACTACAACACTTTTTCCAGGTTGTAAGCCAGTTGTGATTTCGATTTTTCCGTCTTTAAGAATTTCTCCTGTTTCTACTTTTCTACTGCTAGCGATTTTGTCTTCGTTGATGGTAAAAACTATAGCGCTACCGTCTGGTTGAGGAAGTACTGCTTTTTGGGGTATTGCTACAGCCATACTTGTGTCGGTGACAATAGCAGAACGTGCGAACATTCCGGGTTTGAGTAAGTCTGTGGGTGGTAAGTCGATTTTTACTGTCGCTTCTCGTCTCTGCTGATTGACAACTGGTTCTATTTCTCTAACTTTTCCTCGCAATTTAACTTGATTGTTGGCTTCAGTTGTAATCTGGGCTGGTGCGCCAACTTCTATCTGAGATAATTGAACTGTGGGGACTTTGGCTTGTAATTCTAAGTTTCCTTGACGAATTATGGAAAACAATTTTTGGGTTCCACCTACTACTGTTCCGACCTGGGTTTGAGGTGGTACACCGGTAATATCACCAACTCTCGCGAGCTTCTCAGCAACTATTCCAGAAACCGGAGCGCGGACTATAGTTTGTTTTAACTGAGTTTTTAACTGTTGTACTCTAGCTGTAGCACTACGAACTCCAGCTTTCGCGCTGTTAACTTTGGCTTTTGCACTGCTAACTCCTGCTTGAGCGCTGCTGATGCTTGCTTGAGCGCTATTTACATTGGCTTGAGCGCTACGGATATTCGCTTGTGCTATGCGTACTGCTTCTTTTGCAGTTTCAAAATTAGTCTCAGCAGTTTCAAATAATTGCTTGCTAATAGCACCTTGATTGGAGAGTCTTAAATTACGCTGATAGTTTCTTTGTGCTTCTCTCAATTTTGCTCTTGCTTGCGCTAAATCGGCTTGTCTTTGCTCGACTGTAGCTTGATTCGATACTACATTTGCTCGACTTGACTCTAGAGCTGCTTGTTGAGAAGACAAATCAGCTTCTCTGGAAGCAACTTCAGCTTGTTGAGATTCTACTTCTGCTTTTGCTTGACGAATCTGGTCTTGTAACAGCGAATCATCTAAAACTGCCATTACCTGGTTTTCTTTAACAGAATCTCCCTGCTTAACCAAAATTTGCTTGACTTGTAAACCATTGGATTGAGGTAATACTGGAATCAATTCACTCGCTGCAACAGTTCCAGTAACGTTAAGATTACGAGCAACTTTTGTAAATTCAACTAAAGCAAGGGTAACGGTCATCGCTGGAGCAACCGGTTGATTTGGTGTGACTACCGCTGGTTTGCTTTGAAGACGATTGCTTAATATACGCATTCCTAGCATAGTTATTCCAACACCCAGAGCCATACCTACAAGCATGATTATCCACCAAGGTCGTTGCTTGCTGGTTTCAGGATATTCTTTGAAATTTACTTCTTCGATTTCTACTTCTTCTTCAATTTGCGTTTCTTCTTCTGCTGGAATATCTGAAAAATTTGAGTCCCCTACTGTCATTGCTCGACCTCCTAACTGACCGCAATAATGTAAAATCCCTTAAGAAAAGTTGAAATTTGTTACTGTACATTAACTATTACCTATTTTTTGACGTAATGGCTGTAGTTTCGGGCTGAATTTACCCATGACAAAAGTCATGTATTTGCTAGCTTAAAGCATGTTTTGAGAAATAATTCTTATTCATTTATCGGATGAAAAGCCCGTGAATATTAGTTTTCCAGAGATAAATAGATAACTAATAAAGACCTAATATCACATCCGGGTAAGTGGTTAGATCACCGCCACCAATTATCCGAATGTGAAAGAATATCAAATGAGTGTGTGTGGTTTCTTTTTGTAATAATGAAGTTTTCTGTAAAGCTAGTGTATATATTTGGCGTACTTTGGGTAAGCTTTATTTATTAAGTCTCTGATACAAGTCACTCAGAAGAAAAGTTGTTCTTGAGTATATGTTTTTCTACTTTTTTATTGAATCACTAAATAAAATCACAAATTTTATTCTGCTTGATAACATTATAAATAGTTGATATGTATACGTAAAAATATGTAATATTTATCAAAAAATATTCTATTTGATATTCAAAAAAATTTGCTATGGCGGTATTTATCGAAGACTAATCAAGTTAACCAAAATGATTTTTCAGGGAAATTACACAGATTAAAAATTAAAATAGATTGAGTATAAAATTTAGATTTTTAAGAATATACCCTTAAGTTCAGTTATAAGCAGCACTCAAAATTACCTAAAACTAATAAGTGACTAGATTTAAACCTGTTCGACAACCCTTGAATAGTAGATTTGAAAACTGTCTTGGAAAGTTTTGGGGAAGAGAAGTTGGGGGAAAGATACTCTTCCCTAAACTTTCCGCAAAATCTAAAATATAAAATCGAATGACTTTATAATCAGCTTGAAAAATTCAGATATAGCAATAAATTACTAGCTAAATTATTAACAGGGTCTAAATATGTTTAACGCAACTGAAGTTTTGATAGATGCTTTTGTAAATAGAGTGCGAGAAGGATACCATCGTACTTATGGAAGCTTAAAAACTGACTATCAAGATATCATCGCTTGGGTAGGAAGTATGGCTTTAGAAAATATTGCCAATAGTGATGCTTTGTACCATAACGTAGAACATTCAATCTTAGTAACTCTAGTAGGACAAGAAGTTTTACGTGGTAAACATATACGGGAGGGTGGTGTTTCTAGCGAAGATTGGCTGCATTTTATTATCTCTTTGCTCTGCCATGATATTGGTTATGTTAAAGGAGTTTGTCGTCAAGATAGAGAAGGAGAAAGTCTTTATGCTACGGGTAAAGATGAAGCGATGATTTCCCTACCAGCAGGTGCTTCAGATGCAAGTCTTACACCTTATCACGTTGACAGAGCAAAACTTTTTATTGACGAACGTTTCGGGGGTCATAAATTAATTGATTCTGAAGTTATAAAATGCAATATAGAATTAACCCGTTTTCCCGTACCCGCAGCAGAAGACCATCAAGAAACTAATACTTATGCAGGTTTAGTACGTGCTGCTGATTTGATTGGACAATTAAGCGACCCACGTTATTTAAAGAAAATTACTTCTTTATTTTACGAGTTTGAAGAAACTGGTATGAATCAAATTTTGGGTTATAAAAATCCTGCTGATTTGCGTAACAATTATCCAAAATTTTATTGGAATGGGGTTTATCCTTATATCAAAGATGGATTGCGCTACTTATCTTTAACTCAGCAAGGTAAACAAATAATTGCTAATTTGTACTCAAATGTATTTGTTGTAGAACACGAACGACCACAAGAACAACAAATATATTTAGAAAATTTAGAAATTAAAGAAGTAACTGATAGAAGACGTGAAACCGTAAAAGCTAGAACGAGAGTCAGTTAAATCAGCGAATAGCGAACAGCGAACAGTTAACTGTTGAAAATTAACAGTTTGATAGTATCTTCTACAGTTTGTAATATTCTAAAAACCCGGTTTCTCCTAAAAACCGGGTTTATTTATGGTTCAAACTGTCTAAAAGAATTAATAGAAATTACGCTAGCTTAGATTTATCAATAGAACTAAATTTCCTACTCCCTACTCCCTCTATTAGATAGATTTTTCTACAACCAAACCGGTAGGATAATTAAGCAAGCAGAAATCGATTCTTAAATCTTTCATGTCTTTGACCCTAAATTCCGAATATAAAAGCTTTGGTGGAAAACTTGGGTTTTATTCCCATTCCTCAACTACTTGTAATGGTGAGATGCGTTTTAGCGTTTACCAACCACCCCAAGCTGAATCTCGAAACCTACCGACTCTTTATTTTCTTTCGGGTTTAACCTGTACTGAAGAAAACTTTATGGTCAAAGCTGGAGCGCAAAAATATGCAGCAGAGCATGGTTTAATTTTAGTTGCTCCGGATACCAGTCCACGTAATACTGGAATCAAAGGTGAAGATGATGACTATGATTTTGGTACTGGTGCGGGTTTTTATGTTGATGCAACCGAAAAACCCTGGTCATGCCACTATAAAATGTATAGCTATGTTGTCAAAGAATTACCTGAATTAGTCGCTGCTAATTTTCCCGTACAAAAAGATAAACAAAGTATTTTTGGTCATTCGATGGGAGGACATGGTGCTTTAATTTGTGCCATGCGAAACCCTCAAAAGTATAAATCAGTTTCTGCTTTTGCACCCATAGCTGCACCTATGCAATGTGCTTGGGGAGAAAAGTGTTTAAGTAATTATTTAGGTGAAAATAAGGAAAATTGGCGCGAATATGATGCTAGTGAGTTAGTCAAACAATTTGGTTTTCACAGTGAAATTTTAATTGACCAAGGAAGCGATGATAAGTTTCTTCAACAACAGCAACTGCTTCCAAATATATTTGAAACAGCTTGTAAAGAAGCAAATCAACCACTAAATTTACGCTATCAACAAGGTTACGACCACAGCTACTATTTTATTTCTACATTTATAGAAGACCATATTCGACATCATGCAAAAGCTTTGAATCAATGAACAATGAACAATGAACAATGAACAATAAACAATGAACAATAAACAATGAACAATGAATAGTAGTAATAACTGATTATCCACACCCGACCAGTGAAAACTGATAATTGATAATTGATAACTGATAATTGATAATTGATTATGTTTTGGCAAGCTGATTTTTATCGTCGTTCGCAATCGGATAAATCAGGACAGGTTTTATGGGATTTATCGATTTGCGATTCAAATTTTGAGTTTAAATATGAAGCTACTTGTACTCAGTCAGAAGCTAATTCTAATTGGGTTGCTTCACAAATTAAGCAAGCAGCATCGGATAGTTTACCTGATGTTATTCAAGTGTTTCGTCCCCAGTCTTTGAGTTTAATTGAACAAGCAGGAAATAGCTTGGGTATAAAGGTCGAAGCAACTCGTAGAACTGCTGCTTTAAAAAAATGGTTGCAGCAAAAACAGCAATTCACGGCTTTGGATAAGCCACCCCCGATACCTTTATCTGAAAATCTTTGGGGGGATAAATGGAGTTTTGCTACTGTAGGGGCTGGTAATATCGCTGATTTTTACTTGGAACGTCCAATTCCTGTTTTAGAAACACCTGATTTTCTATTACCAATAAATTTGGGTTTGGCTTCAACGGTTCAGGTTCCGGGTGTGGTAATTTATGGTGGACGTAAATCTATGCGCTTGGCAAAATGGTTGCAAGACAATCGTCCTGTAGCTTTAAATTATATTGCTGGTGAGCCAGATGGTTTGGTGTTGGAAGCGGGTTTAGTAGATAGATGGATTGTAGCAACTTTTGAGGATGAAGAAGTTTCACAAGCTGCTGCACTATATCAACAGCGTAAGGAACAAAGTCAAGGATTGCATTTTTTGTTAGTCCAACCGGATGATTCTGGAATGACTTATACTGGTTTTTGGTTGTTGCAAGAAGCTTGATATTTTTAGTTGGTAATTGTTAGTTGATAGTGGTTAGTTGTTGGTTGTTAGTTTAAATATAAGTTAATAGATGAAACTTAAAAATCTCAGGGAGCAATTTAATTTACCTCTCCAGTTTTGGATTGTTACCCTAATTGCTTTTATTAATTCGGTTAGCTTCACTATTATTATTCCGCTGCTTTATCCCTACGCAAAACAGTTTGGATTAAATGATTTTCAAGCAAGTTTATTAAGTACTGCTTATGCTTTACCTCAGTTTATTGGTACTCCTATTTTAGGAAGACTTTCTGACCGTTTGGGAAGAAAACCTTTATTAGTAATTAGTTTGCTGGGAACAGTTTTATCTGGTATTGTAGCTGCCGTAACTCCTGTAGCTTGGCTATTATATGTTGCGCGTATATTTGATGGTTTAACTGGTGGAAATACTTCTATTGCAAGGGCTGTAGTTAGCGATATTACAACTGTAGACCAACGTGCTAAAGCTTTTGGTATTTTCGGTTCTGTGTTTCGTTTGGGTTTTGTTGCTGGACCTGCATTAAGCTATGTAGCACAGCAGTTACCGACTGTAAGAGGTGTTTCTTCATTGGGAATGAGTTTTATTGTCGGTGCGGGTATAGCTTTATTTGCAACAATATTAACCATTTTCTTTTTACCAGAAACTTTACCTGCTTCTGACAAACAGAAATTTCAATTGAGTTGGAAAGATTTCGGATTTATTAAAGTTTTTCAGTCTTTAACTCGTCCTAAATTAGGTAAACTTTTTATTCTCACTTTTTTGAGTGGTTCTACTTTTACAATTTTTACTTTTGCATTCCAACCGTTTGTGCTAGAAGTCCTCAATCAAGATGCAAAAACGTTAGCAATTATATTTGCTGTCGTCGGGATGTTGGGTTTTATTTCTCAAGTGGTTGCGCTTGACCCACTGAGGAAAAAATTTAATTTAATTGATATTTTATTCTTGGCATTATTTACTCGTGGAATTACTTTCCTATTAATTCCAACTTTTCCCTATCTAACTGCATTTTTTATAATTATTGCAGTTTTTGGATTTGTAAATTCCTTCCCAATGCCTTTGATAGATTCAATTTTATCTTTGAATAGTACAGAACGAGAACAAGGAGAAGTTTTAGGAATTAATGCATCTTATTTGAGTATTTCTAATGCTCTAGGACCACCAATTTCAGGTATGCTAGTAAGTCTTGGTTACAAAACCCCTTTCTGGATTACAGGTGTTCTGACTATTCTTACAGCTTGCTTTGCTTTGATGCTGAAATCGGATTTTAAATGTCAAGGGAGTGGGGAGTAGGTAATTGGTAATTGGTAATTGATAATTGGTAATATAAAATTTTACTCAATATTCTTGATAACGATTTTAACCGGTACTACACATAAAAACTAGTTTTCACGGGTTATCAATCAATTAAAAATCTTAATTATCACATCTAAAAATCCTTACCCATCAAGAATTTAAAAATTAAGATAAAAATGTATCAATTTCATTTCTTATGAAAAGATTTAAGACCTTTAACCTTTAACCTTTAACCTCTAACCTCTAACCTTTATTCCCTATTCCCTGTTCTCTGTTCCCTGTTCCCTATTCCCTACTCCCTACTCCCTTTTTATTTCCTTACCTGCTTCAACATATCAATCAATGTGTGATGAGCATCTTCAGCATTTTTCAAGGTGTGGTCAAATTTAATTCTGAGTGGTACTTCTTTCCCATCTGCTTGAGCTTGTAGGTTCATCCCTTCAGCATCAATCGAAAGCATTTTCGCTGCTGTGGTATTTTCTAAGTCACCATAAACTTTAGCGTATAGTGCTACTGCATCTGCATGGTCTTCGTTCATATGCTTACAAATGCGATCGCTAATTTGAGGAGAAAATTCTTCTGACATAGTATATTTCCAGAACTTTAGTTTATCAATATGAATTTTAAAGCTTAATTGCTCCGAGCAGTCAAACTTGGCAAAAATTTTTGACTAACTAAAGTTAGAGATGGATTATCGTAACATTACTCTAGACAAAAAGTATTTTAAAATACAGCAAAAATTTTTAAACGTAATTATACTGAGACGATGTTTCATTGAGCAATAAGCTTCTAATTATTATTTAATAAGCTTTGTAACATTAATATCTTTATTAGTGAAATTTGTTTATTTAAACTTGTATTTGACAATTTTTTACATTTTCTTACTGATTAGTAGTAATTTCCACCGAATCAGAAATATAAAACAATTTTATTTAAATTCAGACCCATGAGTGCAACTAGCCACCGTCGTATAGTTATAGGGGATGTGCATGGTCATTATCAAGGCTTGATGCAGTTAATAGATGCAATTTCCCCCACAGCAGAAGACAAAATTTATTTTCTGGGTGATTTGATAGATAGAGGTCCCCAGAGTTCTCAAGTAGTGGATTTCGTCAAAGAGAATTCCTATCCTTGCTTGCTCGGAAATCACGAGCATATGTTAATAAAAATTCTTACAGATAAAAACGCTTCTACTCCCAGCGTCCAAGGATGGCTTTACAGCGGGGGACAAGCAACTTTAGCAAGCTATAAGGGTGGTAAGATACCGCCAGAACATCTTGAATGGTTTCAAAGTCTACCTTTATATATAGATTTAGGAGACATATTTTTAGTCCATGCAGGTATTGACCCTGCAAAAACTATAGAAGAACAAAAAGCTGAACAATTTTGTTGGATTCGAGATAAATTTCACAGCATTCAAAAGCCTTATTTTTCAGATAAAGTAATTATCGTCGGTCATACTATCACCTTTACCTTTCCTGGAATTGCACCAGGTAAAATTGCCAGAGGTGCAGGTTGGCTTGATTTAGATACAGGTGCTTATCATCCTCGCAGTGGTTGGTTAAGTGCATTTGACGTAACAAATCGTCTTGTGTATCAAGCCAATATGTTTAAACGTTCCGTCCGCACCTTACCTTTAGAAGAAGCTTCAGAAAAAGTCAACGTGACCTCGCTTAAAGTTAATCGTAATAGCAGCAAGTTATGGGCTTAGAAAGTCACAGGTTAAAGGTTAGAAAGTTCTAACCCCTAACTCCTAACTCCTAACTCTTTATTCCTATCACAATAATGGGCGGATATTTCTACGGTATGCAGTTTTACTTAAACCATCGTTACCCTTGCTACGTTGAGAGTTAACCCGATTCTGAAGATATTGTACGCGATTAGCGGGTGAAGGATGGGTACTTAAAAAGGTAGGAACTCTTCTTCCACTTTTATTCTTCAACTTTTCCATGAAAGAAACCATTGCTTGAGGGGAATAACCTGCATCTGTGAGCATTCTTAATCCACGTCTATCAGCATCCCTTTCTGCTCCACGACTGTTAGGACGACGAAAACCTAGTTCTACTCCAAGCTGAACCCATTTGCTGTTTTCGACCCCTGCTGCTGTAGCTAAACCTCTAGCAATCGCAGTTTTTCTCATTTGCTTTACTACATGTTTTCCTTCAATATGAGCAATTTCATGAGCAACTACGCTTGCTAATTGCGCTTCATTGTCAGCAGCTTTGATTAAACCAGTATTAATATAAACAAAGCCACCAGCAGTAGCAAAGGCATTAATACTGTTATCTTTAACTACCTGAAATGTATAAGGGATTTTCTTTCTGGTATTGTAAGCTGCTAAACGTTTACCAATTCTTTTTACATACCTGTTTATTTGAGAATTGCGGTAAAGTTTAACATCTCTTCTAAGTAGCTGTTGATTTATTTGCCTACCGAGCTTAACTTCTTCCTTGTCTGATATATTAGAAATTTGAATTATTTGGGCACCTTGGAAGAGAATATCCCAAATAGAAACACCTAGAGCCGAAGAAGGTGTAGTGAAGCACAAACAAAATGCTATGACTACAGAAATTAACGGATAAAAGATTCTTTTTCGTAAGGAACGGAAATTTAAATAAAAGTTTGTCTTTTCAATCATCATCAAGTTCGAGGAGGTTTTTAGAAGAACGTAAGCTATAGGACGAGAAATAAGTTTATTAAGTTGCACGTCTTAGTTGCTACCAACCCATGTTAGCCTTCTTGTTATCCAGTCTGCTTGACTTATTACTTGCTTTACTGTTAAACATGGCAACTAATTATGGTTTTTTTTCATGACAGCAATGAAAAGTAGTGTTATTAATAACTGTCCTATAAATAGATAAAGGAAATGTTTATACTATCTTAGCTTTTATCCTTTATCGTTTTACTTCCTGTTCGCATACAATTAATTTCTACTTCCGACATTCTCCGTCCTATAAATATTAATCCTCTATCCCGTCTACAAATAGGAAAAATTAGTTATGGCTATATTAGATTCCAAAGGTCGTTTATTTGGCAAATTCAATATTTTAGATATCGGTGCTTTGCTAGTAATATTACTGGTAATTGTTGGTATTTTTTTATTTCCTGGAACCACTGGTTCTGTTGCTCAAGTAGGTACCACAACAAAACCTATTGAAGTTGATTTAATTGTTCGGGGATTAAAAGTAAAGGATATTGATAGATTATCTGAGCAAGGAAAATTCGAGAAAGGTGGTAAAACAAACGTTATCATCCGCAATCAACCCTACGGTCAGATTCCTATCAAATCTATTGAAGTACTACCTAGAAAAATTATCGTTACACAACCTGATGGTACGGTTAAGTTAATCCCAGACCCTAGAGAGAACATGTTTAGTACCGATATGCTTTTGACTTTAGCAGGTAAAGCAACAATTACTGACGGTGGTCCTGTTCTGGGTAACAGTAAAGTAAAAATAGGGATGCCATTTGAACTAGAAGGCTTTAATTATAACTTTAGAGGCAGTGTTATTGATATTAGAATTGATGAGAATGCATAACCTTAATAAAGGTTAAATGCTGAAGGTAAATACTTTACTTTCAATTTCCCTTTTATTTATGTAAAAAAATAACTAATGTTTGAACTCTTGGTAGTCTCCCGTTTGTAGCGAGGGGCTATTTTTTTGGCTTTGCTGTTAGCGAAGCAGGGCTTTAGACATATGAAAATATGAAAATATGAAAACGTGATTTCACATTGAAAGAGACGTAGCATTGCTACGTCTCTACACAAGTTTTATGTTTGCTACAAAGTGTAAGTTAATATAATTCATAGCTTAGTTCATCAAAACTTTTTTTTGATTAAAACTTAAAATAACAAAATTTAGTGTCGTCATTACTCTTTAATAAAAACTGAAAAATCTACGACATTATTTCCTAATACAAAACTTTTCAGATTTAATGACGAATTATGGTTAAAAACTGCTATTGAATCAGGAGGTTTTTATTATTTCTATAATTTACAACCGGGTGAATATTGGATTCGATTCGTATATAGAAAAAGGAATAATTTTATAAAAATGCGTACCAATCACAATACACATGATTACATCAAACCATTACAGTGGCTTGATAGAACTATTATTGCCACACCATACATAAAGCTTAATTTATTATCAGTAAATAATTATGTTAAAACCGTTAAATGAAATATTTAACTCGTAAAACCATTACCTTCTGCTTGCTTCTTCTTCCTCTCGGTTGTAATAGCACTCCTGCAAAAAACGAATCAACACAGCAATTACAAACTATATCCGCAAAACCATCCCAAAAACCTCCACAACAAGCATCAAAATCCAACCAGTGGACACCAGAAATGGAAGTTGAGTTTCAACAACGAGCAAAACGAGTTATTACAAAACTTGCTGGTAAGAACTACGGAACCACATCTTTTGAAAGCGAGAAACGCTCTTATCCGAGAGCAATGATTGATTTTCTCGCGGGAAATCGTGAAAAATCAAAAGATTTTCTTCAAGCTGAAGATGCAGATGCTAAAAGCCATAACCATACTTTAGGAATTGATTTTTATTCTAGTTTTACTCTCAAAGGACAAGTCCGCAAATATTTTTATTTTGGTAAATATCTCGACCCAGAATATCGTCAGCGAATGAAACAAGCTATGCAGCTGTTAACAGCAGAAGACCCTTTAAAGCGTCGTTTTCCCAACCGTCGGAAATTCTGGGCTAGAGGTACCGATAATTGTGATAGCTGGGTTGATTGTCGGAATACCGATAATTTGAAAGCAATGCGAAATAGTGCTGTGTATTTGTTCGCTGAAGAGACGGGAAATGAAAAAACAAGACAAGCTTATAAACAACGGATTCAACGAAATATCAGCACGCTGTATCAAATTGGACAAGGTGAATGGGATTCGGAAACTTATTTAGGACATACCATTACTGCTTATCTGAACCTTTATGATTTTGCTAAAGATAAACAGGTGAAGAGCCTTGCTAAAGCTGGATTAGATTGGCTATTAGCTTCCGGTGCTGTGAAATATTGGCGAGGTGGATTCGGAGGTCCGACTAAGCGTGATTACGGAAAAAGTAATTGTGTTTGGTGTTCTTTATCAACTCATGAATTAGGACTTTACTTTAATGATTCACCCATTGAAGACCCCAAACCTTCCCCAGATTTGGTTCATGTAATAACCAGTAGTTATCGTCCCGACCCAGCAATTGTAGCTTTAGCGAAAAAGCAGTTTTCTAAACCATTAGAATTGCTTAACTCTAAACCGACTTATGAAAATTGGAAACCAGGTAACGACACAGCACCAAAATTTCATGAAACTCTATATTTCGGTAATACTTTTCAGATTGGTACTTTAGCTCAAGGTTCCGGTGGTGATTGGAATGGTTTTAAAATGATGGCTTTTAATTCACAACGTGGTGTGGATTATTTTGTTGCAGCAACCGGCACTAAGCCCAATAAAATATCTACATCTACTGTAGGTGGTGACAATATTGCACAATACCGTAACCTGGTAATCTTCCTTAATGATAAGCAAGAAACACCTTTTCAATTCTTCTTACCCAAATCTGCTCGGATAGAAGCTCAGAATAATATCACCTTTATTCGTTACGAAAAGACTTGGTTAGCTTTAACACCGATAAATCTAGATTTTGAAGGAATAAATCAAACTAAAACTTCTAAAATAAACAAGAGATATCCACAAGACCAAATTTTAACTGCAACTGGTACGGGAAATAGTTATGGTGGATTCGCTTTAGAGATAGGTGAAAAAGAAACCCACGGGAATTTTCAACAGTTTCAAAGTGCAGTACTTGCTAAATCTCGTTTAAATACAAATCAAATTAACAACGGTATAGTTGAATATCAAGGTATTAAAGGAAAAGTTAAATTACAGCATCAAGCTTTAGATTTACCCAAAGTTTGGCGAAATGGTAAATTACATGATTGGAAAAATCATTTCGCAGTTTATCAAAACTCTCAAGGAGAAAAAATACCTATTTATCAAGGTTGGAAACAAGGTGAAATTCACATAGAAGCAGGTGGTTATAAATTCACTAGCCAACTTAAATAAGGATAACAATTTATTTAATTGAACTTAAAACTTTAGGATAATCTTCTTATGTTGTTTTTCTAACTATAGTTAGTAGCATTAAGTCTATTTACTTTAAAATTCATTAATGCAAAATACATTGTATTTTTAATAACTTTGTATTTTAATTTATATCTGATTAAATGAATTGTTTTGCTAAGTACAAATAATAATTATTATAGCCAAACTTAACTCTGTGGTAACCAAAAAATGTTGATGTTTAATATTTTAATATGTTAGCGTGTAAGTGTGAAAACAACATGAAAGGGTAGCATTTTAAACGAGATAAAAGGGTGTTATTACAACTACATAAAAACAAATGAATCGAAGAAATATAAATCAGAATCAGGAAGTATGTCTTACTAGTTATAAATCTTTGTACCGTTAAATTGCCCAGAACAATCATAGGGTTCGCTTACTGAAAAGTCAACATAATTATTGTTACTTACTCTCTGAATATAAACCCAAAATGTATTTCAAGTTCAAAGTAATAAACCTTACTTTCGGTAATAGAAACCGCAAGACTTGAAGTCAAAATTAAGCCTACGACCGCTGCGAGATAATCGAATGCGAGCTTATTTACGCTTACACCTAACTACGAGATTTTCTCAATGCTGCCATTTGAATTTGTAGTAATTGGTAAACCAGTTTCTCACCAGAATAAAGTACGCAAGCGCGTTAATGAATGGAAGAAACAAGTTCGTGAAACCGCACAATCTTATTGGGAACAAGACTCTCCTTTAGGAGATGATGTCCAAGTTATTATTACTCACTATTATGATGCAGACCCTGGTGATGAATCAGCCGTTCCGGATAGCGACAATATAGTAAAGCCAGTCAGAGATGCTTTGAATGGTTTAATTTATGTTGATGACTATCAGATTACTGATTTTATCAGTCGTCGTCGTAATCTCAATGGTTCTTTTAGAATCAAAGGTATTTCTCCAGCTTTAGCAGAAGGGTTTTCTCAAGGTGAAGAATTTTTGCATATTAAAATCGAAGCTGCACCAGACCCTGGAGATTTATCCTTATAGAGAGATATTCTAAATCTGCATCTACCCAACTTTAAGGGTCAATATAAATATGAATACTGCTACTATAATGCGCTTATTGTGAAATATAATAAGCGCGTATCATAATATTATTTTCTAGTACAAAAAAATAGGTAAAGTTCAATTAATTAATAAAAAAATATTATCAATGTTGCAATCTATTTAACAGCACCATTCTTATAGCTTTGCTCTATAATAAGTAACAGTGATTGATACTTCACCCCTTCCCCTTTCTCAGTAATTAGACATGAGCTATCAGGATAATCAAAATCCCTTGGAATATCGGCGACTGCTAAAGCTTGCGAAAGAATACCGAGAGCAAGGTTACTCAGTAACTATTAATCCGTCTTCTGATAAGTTACCAACTGCATTGGCAGATTGTTCGCTCGATTTGATAGCTGTAAATGAAAAACAAGTAGTTGCTGCTAAGGTTAGAACTAGACAAAATCTCAGTTGTAATGGTTCTGAAGATTTACGTAAAATTAGTAAGTCAGTTCAGCAACTTCCTGGCTGGGAGTTTGAGCTTGTTGTTACAAATTCGCGGAAAAAAGTTAGCTAACATCATAAAGCTATTTGTTGTATTTCAAGTAGAAAAAAATTATTATTGCTTTCTACTTGTTAGTTCTTAGCTAAATTCAAGATTATTTAATAAAAGTGATTTTGAATCATAGCTAATTGTGTATGTAAATTGTTCTGGGTTATTGTAGGGAGCTTCCCATGTATATAACTTTATAAGTCATCAGTCCTAATTCATGCGGCTGATGACTTATTACTATTTAACCATTATTCGGGTTAAGAGATTTATCATCAATAAGTAGTAAGTAGGAAGTAAAGAGTAAAAATACAGCTATAAATAGTAAAA
>JBCBHT010000040.1:0-35212 GCA_038525335.1 Cyanobacteria bacterium J06621_15
CGTTTTCATCGTTTTTTCCCAATGGATAAATCGGATTTTATCTTTCCACCCGATAAAAGTCAGAGCTATTTGATTATTGAAATTAGCATGTTTGAAGGACGTTCGGTTGATGTGAAGAAAAATTTAATTCGCTTACTTATCAAACGCATTAGCGAGAGATTTCGTATTTCTTCTACTGATATCGAAATTACTATCTTTGAAACACCAAAATATAATTGGGGAGTACGGGGTGTTACCGGTGATGAACTGGGTTAGGAAGTTATGAGTTATTAATTAGAAGCTAAGAATTGGTAATCAGAAAATTATGATTAGATTATCAAACTATTAACTTCTAAATCTCAACCTTTAACCTTTAACCTTTGACCTTTGACCTCTAACCTTTGTTTTGAATTGTTCATGAAAATTTAATCAGTATTTATGAAATTTTTATATATTTATTCCTGGGTATAGAAGTATATAAAGTAAAAATGATTGTGCCGTCTTAAAGTTATTTTATGAGTCAATATCAGTTTTTAGACCGGCGTTTTCAAGAATATAATCTAGCTTTAATAAAAGCATTGCAGGATTTAGCTTCTCACTTAGAAGCAGAAAAATCTTGCGAACAACAAGAAATTATCGGAGTAATGCTTGATGTTTTGCTAGAAGTTGAAATCAAAAATGAACGCGACCTAGCTGCAATTGAAGAAGGTATTAAAAAGTCGCTTTTGCTAGACTAAGACGTTGATAAAATAGTCGATTAAGTAGTCTAGATAACCTTTTAATTCATCAATTGCTTTATCTGAAACTACAGCAGAATTTTGCCATTCGCTAATATATTTACTTCTAATTAACTCAAATGCTTTCAAGTAAATCTCAACTGGAGGTTCGTAATGGGTAACTACCCCTTTGTAAAGTAAACGGGGTTCGATTTCGTTTTCCATACAGCTACCAATAAGTTTAAGATATTTGCTTATATTACGACGAAATTCTTCTATGTGCGGATGTTCTTGAGTTAATAATTCATATGCGACTGTTTGCGCTAATTCAATTCTATTAGCTAATAGCCATCTTCCTCCTTCCATGCATCCAGCCCTTCGAGACTCTAATTCTGGAAGAGATGACGTTAATTCTCTTTCTATGTACTCTAATGAATAACGAAGTTTTTCCTGTCTTTCTTGAATTTCCTTCAGATTTATAATTCCTACATGAGATAACTTTTTATCTTCTAATTCCCTAATTAATACTTCTACTGTTGGTTTAATAATTTTAGTAATATACTCTACTTGTTCCTTTGTTATCTCCAAAATCTGATTGCGTAATTCGTAATTAACTATTTTTTCTAAACGGCTATTTGTATTTTCTTCTAAATCAGCAATTTGTTGTTGCATAGAAGATATAATTGTTTGTTGAGATAAGTTTTTTTTCGGGGAAGTTCTATTTAATTTGATTTCTAAATCTTCTATTCTTCTTTGCATTCTTTTAAAAAGAGATGCATTTACCCAAGGGCTAAAAATAAACCCTGCAAATCCATATAAATTTCTTCCCATTTTTCCTATTATTCCTTGATTACTAAATTTTTGAGCCATGGGGTTTGTCCTTAAAATTTCATGTTTATTTTTAAAAATATAATTTTATTGAGCAATTAGCTCATCATTTCTTTAAGAAACACTTCATTGATGTAGAAGACAGAACATATTATATATATCTACTATCTACACTCATTACTTATTTGCTTATATGCTCTATTCTTACGTAAATCATGCATGGAGGACACTATCTCAGCGAACTTTATGGCAAATAGCTAGCATTAGCCACAACTCGTAACAGCAGTACATAAAATCTTTCAACAAGCAAATTATGCTGTGTTAAGGCAAAATTTAGGCATGAAAGCTGTAAAGCTTATTTATATAGCTAATTAATCAAAAATACTTACTCTATTAATGCTTATCATAGCAATTTAAACGTCAAGAAATATTTAGCTATACATAATTTTCGGTATGCGCTTCACTATAAAATTATAATTTCTACGTTTAATTAAAAAAATATTTTTTAAGCAAAATAAAAGATATCACTATAGATAGATGTGTTTTTTAAGTATCAGTGATACCCAATAAAGTCTTAGTAAAGTTAAGCCTAAATCAAGAAAGAATATTGGAATATATTAAAGCTTTGTAGAAATCTTGGTAGGCAAAACCGTACTTAGCTATTAGCGTTTTCTACCCAAAAAATCTTAGTTTAGATAGATAGAATTTAGATATGGATTAAGTAATGTTGTAATCAGGAATAAATTCAAAAGAATGCAGCATACTTTAGGAGAAAAATATGAATAATCAGTTAAAAACAGCTGCTTTATTAGCTGCGTTAAGTGGTCTTCTGATAGCTATTAGTTATTGGATGATTGGAGGTAGCGCCGGTTTGATTATAGGTATTGCTATAGCAGCAGTTACTAATCTTGTTTCTTGGTACCAATCAGATAAAATCGCTTTGGCAGCTTACCGAGCGCAGCCCGTTTCTGCAAGCGATGCACCGGAACTCTACCGTATGGTGGAAAGACTTTCTCGTAAAGCAAATATCCCTACTCCGAAGGTATATATAGTTCCCGGTTCCAATGCTAATGCTTTTGCGACCGGAAGAGACCCAGAAAATGCTGCCGTAGCCGTTACAGAAGGAATTTTAAACATCCTTCCACAGGAAGAACTTGAAGCAGTACTTGCTCACGAATTGACTCACATTATCAATCGTGACACGCTTACTCAAGCCGTTAGCGCTACCATCGCTGGTGCAATTTCCTTTTTGGCACAGATGGTAAGTTACAGTTTGTGGTTTGGTGGAAATTCACGGGATGGTAACAGAGGTGCTAATCCTTTAGGAATGTTACTAACAGTTACCTTAGCCCCTCTAGCAGCGAGCGTAATTCAGTTAGCAATCTCCCGTACCCGAGAATTTTCTGCCGATGCTGGTGCAGCCAAATTAACAGGAAATCCCCGCGCATTAGCAAGAGCTTTACAACGCTTAGATTCAACAGCTAGACAAATGCCAATGCAAGCTAATCCAGCTTTTGAGCCTTTGTTAATTATCAATCCCTTTAGAGGCGAATTTTTGGGTAACTTATTTAGAACACATCCGAGTACCGAAGCGCGGATTGAAGCATTACTAAAAATAGAACAGCAATTGCCTGCCTCGGTTTAAATGTAAACAGTGAAGACTGATGTCTTTGATAAGGAACTAGAAGTTTTAACTCATAGTTAACCAAGAATCTATCTAGATGAAAATTGTCATTTCATCCTAATATATGTATTCTAAACTTTTGAAAACTGTTAAAATTCAGTCTTCACACCTCGTCATTAATAATTAATAACTAATACTTACCTGTATCTAAAATCATGACAGACAACAATCCACAACCAAAAGTAACAGTAGAAATTAGTCCCCAAACTGCCGAAATGGTAGAAAGCCAAATGGCTGGTGAGACACAAGATGTTAAGGATGAAACTGCGGCTTTAATTGAAGCACTTAAAAGACGTGCCCAAGTGGAAGCACAGTCTGCTGGTACCCTTACTCGCGAAACCTACCTGAGCGCAGTTCGTCAAGCGCGAGAATCCATTGAACAAAATCAGCTTATCGAACGCGCTCGCATTGAAAACGCTTTTGAGATGGTGCAAAGTGAAGCTCAGAAAAACTTTGAATCAATTGTTGCAGAAGTACAAGAACTTGGTGATAGATTACAAGCAGCTGCACAAGCAGCTTGGGATGTACTAACAGCACCCCGTAAATAATCTAGCGACCAAATAAAAAAAAATAGAAAAGAATTTTTGAGAGACGTTGCAATCGTGCAGCGTCTTTATTATTGTGGGGAATTGGGAATTGGAAGATTGGTAATTGGGGATTGGGAATTTATACTCCCAACGGCTAAAAACTTAACTTTTCGTAGGTTGGGTTGAACGAAGTGAAACCCAACAGTAAGTAGGTTTTTGTTGGGTTTCGTACCTCAACCCAACCTACAATAATTAATCCGTTTAGAGTATACAACTCACAACTCCTAACTCCTAACTCCTAACTCCTAACTCACAACTCCTAACTCCTAACCACCAACTACTAACAACTAACCAATATAATATTAAAGCTTTCAGCCAAAGTTGAAAATTCCTGCTCGAATACTAAGAAGTAATAATTATGCGAACTTACTATTGCGGCGAAATCCGTTCATCTAACATCGGAGAAACTGTCACCTTGTATGGATGGGTAGACCGTCGCCGCGACCATGGAGGTGTGATATTTTTAGATTTACGCGACCGTACTGGCATTGTCCAAATTGTTAGCGACCCACAACGTACTCCTGATTCATACGCACAAGCTAATACACTGCGAAATGAATACGTTGTTAAGGTGAGTGGTAGAGTATCCCAACGTCCGGATGATTCCCTCAACCCCCGCTTACCTACTGGTGAAATTGAAATCTACATCGATAATATTGAATTGCTCAACTCAGTGCGATCGCAATTACCGTTCCAAGTCTCTATGGCAGATACAGAGCCGGTGCGGGAAGATTTACGGTTAAAATATCGCTATCTGGATTTGCGTCGAGAACGGATGGCGCGTAATCTACAGTTACGGCATCAAGTTGTCAAAGCTATACGTCGCTACCTCGAAGATGAGGAAAACTTTACCGAAATAGAAACCCCTATATTAACTCGTTCGACTCCGGAAGGGGCAAGAGATTTTCTTTTACCCAGTCGCGTAAATGCTGGTGATTGGTTCGCTTTACCCCAGTCACCACAATTATTTAAACAAATTCTCATGGTATCGGGTGTTGACCGATATTATCAAATTGCTCGCTGCTTCCGTGATGAAGATTTACGGGCTGATAGACAACCGGAATTTACTCAACTAGATATGGAAATGAGTTTCATGTCGGTTGAGGAGATTATTGCTCTTAATGAAAAGCTGGTCGCTCATATTTTTAAAGAAGTTAAGAATATTGATTTACCGTCTTCTTTCCCCCGTCTAACTTATCAAGAAGCAATGGAACGTTATGGTAGTGATAAACCGGATACACGCTACGATTTAGAATTAGTTAATGTCTCGGATTTACTCAAAGATAGCGGCTTCAAAGTATTCCGCGATGCTGTTGCGAAAGGGGGAATCATCAAAATCCTTCCCATTCCTGGTGGGGATGTAATTTCTAATGTCCGTATTAAACCAGGTGGCGATATCTTTAAAGAAGCTAGCGAAGCCGGAGCCAAAGGTTTGGCTTATATCCGCGTCAAAGAAAACGGAGAAATTGATACTATAGGTGCAATTAAAGATAACTTAAGCGAATCACAAAAACAAGAAATTTTGCAACGCACCAATGCAAAACCAGGACATTTATTGCTTTTCGCTGCTGCTGATGCCAATACTGTTAACAAGACCTTAGATAGATTGCGTCAGTTTGTAGCTAAGGAATTCAAGTTAATCGAACCCGATAAAATTAACTTGCTTTGGATTACAGATTTCCCCATGTTTGAGTGGAATGCAGACCAGAAAAGGCTTGAAGCATTACACCACCCATTCACCGCACCCCACCCTGACGATTTAGAAGACTTAAAAACCGCACGCGCTCAAGCTTACGATTTGGTATTTAATGGGTTTGAAATTGGTGGTGGTAGTTTGCGGATTTATCAACGAGAAGTTCAAGAACAAGTATTTGAAACAATCGGTCTTACCATTGACGAGGCTTACAATAAATTTGGGTTCTTACTGGAAGCTTTTGAATACGGTACTCCTCCTCATGGTGGTATCGCTTATGGCTTGGATAGATTAGTCATGTTATTGGCTGGGGAAGAATCTATTCGCGATGTAATTGCTTTTCCCAAGACTCAGCAAGCAAGTTGTTTGTTAACTGATGCACCTTCACAAGTAGATGGTTCTCAATTGAAAGAGTTGCATGTAGCTTCGACTTACAAACCTAAATCCAAATAAGAATTAAGAAGATGGGGATTATTTTTGATATTCTCCCCATTTCCCCACCCCCTTCATAAATCCTCTGCAAAAAAATTCCTATATCATAAATAATTCAAGCTTTAACTAAATTAAATATTCATACAATTTCATATAAATAAACTATACTGTTAACAGCTTGATATTAACCTTTCAGTCAGCTATTTTATTAACTAAATTAATTAGATTTGCTATTGTAAAGCGGATAGATAATAATTTATGTGTCCTATACATCATATTGATTTTTTTTAATTAGTAGTTTGCTAATTAGTCAGAATGGTTATTATAGTTGTAAATCTTTTATTAACGATGATATTGGTACATAGCTCAATTGTATGCGTTTAGTCGTAACCAAATTTATCTGGTTCAAAAGTTGATTATCTTGGTGTTGCTCTGCGTGCCAAAAAAGTCACTTTGATTCGAGAAGTAGAGTAAATATCTTTATACAGAGCAAAAATATACGAAAAGCCGCCAAGATTTGATTATATAAACTTCTACTTATTACTTTATCAAGACATAAATCTCTTAAAAGTAAGGTCAAAAATCTTTCTCTATGTCATCGTTTTACTGGAATCGATATTATAAAAATCTGTTTGAACCAAAATATCAAGATACTGTATAATTACTGATAAGAATATAAATATCTTCCCCAGCACAAAAAAATGTAACGTAGTTTTATTCAAAGCTATGCCAATGCTGGAAGAAGAGTATCACAAGTCAATGTCAAGGTATTATAAAGTTAATATCAAGATATTATGAAGTATGAAGTAATGGTATTGTTACCTGGTCGCAAGCGTTGTTAACATTTCAACATTGTGATTAAAAATACAAAGGGAGGTCTGCATGTTTCAATAGCTGTTAAAGGAATGCAAATTAAGTTAATATTTATTTAACTCTTACAGGAGTAATAAGTATTTCTGCTTATACAACATTTTCCGGATTCAGCAAGATTAAAATATGCTGATAGTTTTAACTTAAATACTTTTAATTTTGAGTAACTTTTAGGTTAAGGTTATCAAATTTAAATGACTCAGAAAGTTCAAAATTTTATAGTTGCATTCCAGTAGAAATACATTTGAATGCATCATAAAGATTGAATATCTTCTGAAAATTACATCATATTTTACGACAATCAAAGTAGATTCTGTTAATTGAGTTGGGCTTCGATGGTCAGATTGATCTCAGTCCCTCTAAAACTGCCTTGTGCCTAAGTATGCTTCATGGAGCATATAGCAGCAGATAAAGGTAGAATGAAGGATTAATGTTTGTAATCATTAATCTGGTTAAAGATATTACTCTCTTTCGAGTAGAAGATTTTCAAAACATAATATTTAGATTATGTTCTCCGAGCAAGCTATCTCTCGAAGAAGACGCTGCGCTACCGAAGACCATTTCTCAAGCTTGACTTCCTACAAGAGAAGCTCGAAAAGTAACTGAGGAATGCAAATTAGTAGGTAAAAATAGTAAGTAGAAAATGAGGGAAAGCTGATGGTTTGAAATGGATTTTTGTATATATCAGTACATTTAAATCAGGAATTAAATTGCATGTATCCTAAGTCTATCCTAAGATAATTTAGACTTAAGATAACCAATTTATTTTAGTAAACAAGCGCGATAAACGTTCGTATTCAAGCAGAAATCAGATTGTTTTTGGAGCGGAAAACATTTTAATATAGAGTAATTTACTTAAAGTGCAATACGGACATATGTATATAAGTGAAGCTTGAAATAGTTGCATTGATTTCAAGTAAGAATTGACTCAGAAAATTTAACTTGTCTCAGTTCTTTCACCAACCTTTACTGTATTTTTTTAAGCACAGGAGGTTGAATAATATCTTATATATGGAGTATAAATTATAAAATTGCGTGCATCTGCTTTGTGTCCAATCTAAAAGTTAAGTTTGCTGTGGATTTAAACTTCATAGTGCCAAACACATCTGTTGCAATTCCTTCAAACATAGCTTACGCGGAAAAGGACAATAGTTATCGGGTCAAAGATTCCCGACTTAAAGTGAAGAGGGTCTTTTAAACAAAAAAGCTCTAATCGGTCAGATAATGGCTTAATGACCTCATAAGAAGTGAAAATTTATCACAAGGAGTAATTACCTTGTAGTTTTCCCTCGTACTTAAAAGTCGTTCGTTTCCTAGCTACTGACATTTCTGATGAAAGATTTAAAACTGCTCAAAAGATGCGACCGCAATCGAAAACGTTCAAAAAGAAGGGCTATTTACTGTCCGGTACATGGATGTTATTTACATAGCGTCAGCCAGAAATATAGATTATTTGCTTCTACTCCCGGAGAACTACAGCAGAAAGGAATTGGACGGCACAATGCCAAAATATTGATAGCCAGTCAAACCGCAGTAATTTTAGAGAATGAATGGTTAGAAGCATTTTGGTGCGATGAATGTCAGCAAACAAAATGGTATCGAGTTGAAAAACTTGGTAAAAATTCAGACACAAATACTCAAAGAGCTTCATATTCTATATCTTTAGCACCAACTCAATTGTGGAAACAAGCTGTAGGAGTAGATGAATCTAGGGGTAATCCTAGCGTTAGCGAATTTACTCGCAGACATGCGAGAATGGTAAGTTATAAAGATATGAACGAACCCTTGTAAAGTATTAGAATTAGGATTCACAATCGAAGTTTGAAGGATAAGTTTAATAGTCAAAGAAGGCAAATATTTATCATCGGGGTTTAACTTAGTAACTAATTTGATATATGCTAGCTTCATTAAACTTCTTGTTCTTGAATTCTAGAAACAGCAGATTAATATAATCTTTTTGGAAAGTTAAATCGGGCCCGACGGCATAAGAGGTGTTACTTTGAACAGGAATCCGTTTGTTAAGTTTAGAAACGGCAAAATAGTAAGCGTTGAACATCCAACAACAGCTTCTTTTAATGAAACCCAAGCTTACACAAAAAATAAGTCTGTAGCGCCTAAAAAGTCAGGAGCATTATATATACTTGCTCTGATATTGGTTAATGCAGGTATTTGGAGTGGAGCTTTCATGTATTTAGCTACAGCCAAACCAAAGTATGTGAGTGAATGGGCTTTAAATATTCCTGGTTCTGGTTCTACCTCTAATATCAATCTCCCCGATATTGGACAAGCAACATCCCAAAATTATTCAGCTTATGCGGGAGCGAATTATGACCCTAGGGAAAATTATAAAGCGATTGCTACTAGCGAGCAGGTATTGAAAACAGCCGCTAGAGCAGTAAATATACCACTAAAAAAGTTTGGCAAACCACGAATTAAGATAGTTGACAATACGTCATTGATGAGGTTAGAGCTTAAAGGTTCTAGTCCTCAAAAGGCAAGAAGAAAATCTATAGCTTTACAGAGTGCATTTGAAGCTAAACTAGACCAGCTAAGAACGGAAGAAATCCTTCAACAAAGAACCCGTCTTGAAAGTGGTATGGATGCTTCGCGGCGTAAATTAAAAGCCGCTCAGAAAAAGCTGAGTAGATTTAAGGCTGATTCTGGTTTAAATTCTCAAGAGCAGCTAACAGATTTAGCATCAAATATAGAAGATTTAAGGAGACAGCGTACCGAACTAACGGCTCAACAACAGCAGTCTCAAGCTCGGTTTTCGGAATTATCAGATAATTTAAGTCTGTCTTCCAATCAAGCCTCAAACGCTTTTACTTTACAAGCAGACCAGTTATTTCAGAATTATTTAAAGAATTACAGTGAAGCCAATAGCGAATTACTCAAAGCAAAGGCTAAATTAACTCCAGCTCATCCAACAGTAATTAATTTTGAAGCAGAAGAGCAAGGAGCGCGAACTGCTCTATTGAACAGAGCGCAAGCTCTCTTGAATCGTCCGGTAAGTATGGCGCTAATTAACAGACTTAGCTTTAGTAACAATGAGTCTTCAGGTTCCAAACGCGCTATGTTATCCGAGCAGTTAGTGACAACAAGTGTAGAAAGAACGGGAATAAAAGCTCAAGTAAATGCTTTAGACTCGCAAATTCCTCAGCTAGAGGAAAGATTGAAAAGGTTGTCGCAGCAGCAATCAGTATTGGAAGATTTAAAAAGAGACGTACAAGTTGCCGAAGCAGTATTTTCGTCAACTATTGCTAGATTAGACTTGGCAAAAACTAGTGTTTCTTCTTCTTATCCGCAAATTCAAACCCTTACCCGACCGAGTTTACCCGATGAACCATCTGGACCTAGAACAAAATTGGTTTTGCTGGGTGCAATATTAAGTTCCTTATTCTTTAGCAGCGGAATTATTGGATTATGGAGAGGTAAATTACAACAGCAAAAACAAGAAAAGCATCTTCAAGAATATATAGAATATCCGGAATTTGTAGAAGACTATTACTAGAGCATGAAACCCCAAAACTTTGAAGAAAGTTTAGTTTGGTACATAATTATCGGTACCTATGGTATTTACGCATTGGGATTGCTATTTCCCGTTTATTCGTTACTAGCATGGGTATTGGGTGGGTATACCATTTTTAAACTTTTGCTGCAAACTAAAAATACTTTGCCCCATGAAAAGATTGCTATTCCATGGATAACCTGGCTTTGGGGAATCTGTTCCTTAGTTTCTTTAGTTGCAACTTACGCTGGTATAACAGATTTTGCTCTGGGAAGAAACGCCCTCATAAGAGCTGTCTTAGGTTGGTTAACCAGTACGGCAATCATACCGTTATTTCTGCTGAGCGGCTGTTTGAATATCAGACCAAAATTGCTTTACCGAGCAGTATGTATACTGTGCTTGCAAAGCTTAATTGCAATTCCCATTGCTTATGCAGCCTACGCAGCAAATTTACCGGGTATTCTTTATACTTCTCCTATCGAAAGATTGATTCAAAACGGACCAATTTTTCACAACGTGGGATTCTACACGTCAGACTACGGGGCTGATAACGTTCGTTTATTTTTATTTACCCCTTGGTGTCCGGCTTTAGGTCTTGTTAGCAATGTATTCTTTTTTATGGCTCTTCAAGAGTCAAATAAAAAATGGAGATACATTGGCATGATTGGGGCAATAGCCATGAATATCGTATCTGTTTCACGAGCCGCTCTTGTCTCTTTACCGCTAGTTTTAATTGCTATTTGGGGCTTGAAAAACTTTACTCGTCCGGGAGTACAAATTACTGCTGGAATAGTTAGTTTTATTTGTGGAATTTTTAGCACTCAACTGTCAAACGCTGCTACAGATATTGTTGATGCATTCTACAGTTCCAGAGCAGATTCTTCAAGAGTTCGCGCTGCTTTACAAAGAGTAGGGATAGAAGCTTGGAAAGAAGCACCAATCTGGGGTCATGGAACTCAAAAACCCGGTCCCCCTGTTTTAGCGAACTTACCGATTGGCTCTCACCATACTTGGGTGGGGCTTTTGTATACCAAAGGGTTAGTCGGATTTATCGCTTTAGCACTACCAGTATTGTGGAGTTTAGTTGAATTATTAATTAAATTTCGTCACAGTAAAATTGCAGAAACATCTTTAAGTATTTTACTAATATTACTTCTATTTTCCGTTGGAGAACAAATAGATATTTTGGGATATATTTGTTGGCCCGGTTTAATCATCATGGGGATTGCTTTTAAACAAAGATTTAAACCCCTTCCATACTTTCCATGAATTCTAGAGACTATATAATTATCTGATTTACATTGTTGTATGACCAAAGGTTATTTCCAAATGAAAGATTTTTGTTGTTGTTGTTTGCAACTTATAACTTTCTCCTAGAAAATTATTACTATTGGTTATATAGGAATCCGGTTTGATTTCTGTTAGCGTAGCGTGTCCGATAGGACATATAAAATTAGGTATTTGTAGGGTGTGTTACGGCTTTAGCCTAACGCACCGAAACCAAGACCCAATGGTGCGTTGCGCTCAGCGACAACACACCCTACGTGTTTTATGTCCTCCGGACACGCTTCGCTAACAATAATCAAATAGTAATCCTATATTAATTCAGCTGATTAAATTAATCTTAATCAGTGATTTTGTCTTAGAAAACTATTGTAAAGTGACTCTACTTTTAGTCATGAAAAATTTTCTAATGATTTTCTCATCAAAAAAATAAATTATAATGTTATGATTTCTTTCTGCTCATCAAATAATTACAGAAAAGTCTACAAATAGATGATAATTGAAAAGATTAAACAACAGTTATCAAACCAATTCATCCGCAATATAGGTTGGCTCGGAGGTGCCGAACTAGTCAATCGTATATTCCGTTTAGGAGCAACTGTTGTACTGGCTCGGGCTTTAAGTCCCGAAGATTATGGATTAGCAGCAGTTGTTTTAACTATTAATGAATTTACAACAGTTTTTACCCTCAGAGCCGGAATTGGAGGCAAAATAGTCCAAGCAGACGAGGAAGATGTAGAAGTTTTTTGCGATACAGCCTACTGGTTAAATTGGATTTTATGTATTTCACTATTTATTATTCAATGTATCGCAGCTTTTCCCGTAGCTTGGTTTTATAACGAAGAAAAATTAATATTACCAATTTGTGTATATAGTTTAGTTTATTTGATGTTGCCGTTTTTTGCGGTTCACAATGCATTAATAGATAGAGCTAATAGACTAAAAATTACAGCGATTAGCACTGCGATTCAGTCAATGCTGAATAACATTCTCATTCCGGTATTTGCGTTATCGGGTATGGGTATGTGGGCTTTAGTTTTACCAGGACTTTTTACCACTCCAGTATGGATAGTAGTTACTCACCTTAACGAACCTTGGCGACCAAAAATGTCTTTTACTCTTAAAAGATGGCAAGAAATTGTTGATTTTGGTAAGAATGTTCTTGGTTACGAGTTATTAGAGAAACTTCGAGCAAATATTGATTATTTATTAGTAGGAAGATTATTAGGTGTTGAGGCTTTAGGAGTTTACTTTTTTGCTTTTAATGCAGGTTTAGGTATCAGTCTAAATGTAATCAATATTATGGTTTGGCCGCTTTATCCTCACCTTTGCGCTGCTAGAAATAACTTTGATGAATTTAGAAACAAGTATTTTCACAGCCTTAAAACAATCAGTTTGGTAATTATTCCCTTAGTTATTCTTCAATCAAGTTTAGCTCCCTTTTACGTACCAATTGTTTTTGGTGAAAAATGGAGAATGGCAATTCCAATATTAATACTAATTTGCCTTTCTGCTATACCTCGTCCTTTCGGTACCGCAGCAGCTTTACTACTACAATCATTAGACAAAGCTTGGATTAATTTGCGTTGGAGCGTGCTATTTACGGGAATTTTTGTTTGCTCGTTATTAATTGGTATGAATTGGGGTATTTATGGTGTCGCAATATCCGTTTTAATTTCCCATGCTGTAGCAATGCCAATGTTTACAGTTTGGGCTACTAAACTTGTATTTGCCAAAGATTCGATATTACTTACACAACCTAAACAAAAAATAAAATCATCTAAACATTGAACAAACTAACTTTTTCAATTCATTTGTCAACAAAGATAGGTTAAACAACAATGTAAAAACTATTAAACCTTTGACCTTTGACCTTTGACCGTAACCGTAGCACTGTATCTTCTATTTCTCTATCTTCCTTATCAAAAAATTTCTAATCATCATGAGTCCTGCATTTACAGTCGTAATGCCAGCTTACAATGCTGCTGCATATCTATCGCAAACAATCGAGTCAGTTTTAAATCAAAGTTTTACTGATTTTGAACTTGTAATAATCGATGATGGTTCCACAGACAACACCGGAGTCATCGCTTATAAATACAAGAAACTTGATGACAGAGTAAAAGTTTTATTTCAATCAAATCAAGGAGTATCGGCAACTCGTAATCGAGGAATCAATGATTCCAATTCTAAATATATCGCCTTTATAGACGCAGATGACAAGTGGCTTCCTGACAACTTAAAGCTGCATTTTGAGCATTTAGAAAAAAATCCCGATTTAGGTATTAGCTACGCAAAAGTAGAGTTTTTACACCCCGATGGGAAGCATACCGGGAAAATAGCTAGAGGACGTTTAACAAACCTACAGCCTCAGCATTTTTTGTATGAAAATCCTACTATGACGGTATCAAATATTGTAGTACGCAAAAAAGTATTTGCAGAAATTGGCTGTTTTGATTGCTCGATGAGCTACTCAGAAGATATGAATTTCCTGTTTCGAGTTGCTTGTAGCAAATGGAAGATTGAAGGACTCAATAAAGTGCTTTTAGGATACAGAACTACACAGGGAGGACTTTCTTCGCAGCTTTACAAAATGGAAGAGGGCTGGGAAACTTTGATTAATAAAGCTAGAACAATAGCGCCCGAGTTAATCAAGAAACATTATCTCAGAGCCAGAAGCAACCATCTACGCTATCTTGCGCGTAGGTCTTTCCGGTTAAACCTTTCCCCTAAAGTTGGAGTTGATTTTTTAAATCGAGCGTTAAGTTCGGATTGGCAAATAGTAATAAGAGAACCAGGGACTACTTTAGTTACAATACTGGCTGTCTATGGCGCTCAACTCGCCAGTTATATTAAGTTAAGTAAATTCGCTCATTTTTTATAAAGATTAGATGAAATTTCTGTCTTTTTTATATATGTTTACCAAATTACACTTTTCAATAAAGTATCATTTATCACAGGAGGCATCGTGGAGAAAATAAAATAATATGACAGTATGCTATTTGATTCAGACTTATAAGAATCCAGAACAAATATATAGACTTGTTAGGTTAATTAGAAATACAACGGCTAATTCATTTATTGTTGTCAGTCATAATTTTAGTAGTTGCAATTTAAATATCAACTCATTTAGAAAACTCCAGAATGTTGAAGTAATTCCGAATAATGGAGTTATGATGGGAAGCTTCGGCATTCTTCAGGGTTTTTTTGATGCAATCGCTTGGCTATTAAATCAAAATATTAAGTTTGACTGGTTAATAAACCTTACTGGTCAAGATTATCCTACACAGCCTTTATACAAAATTGAACAATTTCTGAACAATACAAAATACGATGGCTTCGTAGAGTATTACGATGTTTATTCAAAACAAAGTCCTTGGAGTAGAAAAATAGTCAATACCAGATATTTATACCGGTACAAGCATTTTAAAGAGTATTTATCTCCCCGGCAAAAATATATATTGAGACCAATCAAACATATAGTAAATAATTGCCAGCCGTTCTTTAGATTAGATTATTCCTATGGACTAATATTGGGGATGAAAAACTTTTATCATTTATTTGATAAACATTTTACTTGTTATGGAGGTTCTTTTTTTTCCACAATTTCTCAAGCTTGTGTTGCTTATCTACACAATTTTGTTCGGGAACACCCGCGGATTTTAGATTATTACAAAAAGACTTTCATTCCTGAAGAGTCTTTCATACAAACTGTGCTAGTTAATAGCAAACAATTTAATTTATATAACAGTAATTTCCGTTATACTGATTTTACTGCTAGTCGCCACGGACACCCGCGCATACTAACTACTAAAGATTTTTCACCTCTAACTCAGGCTAATGTTCATTTCGCACGTAAGTTTGACATGAATGTAGATAGTACAGTTTTAGATAAACTTGACCGTAGAATATTGACAAATAGGGACATAAATATAAGTATCCCTCCTGTTCAATGCTTAACTAAGCACAATAAGAGCAATCATATAAATCTATCAAATCATGAAATTGCATTTAATGAAAGCTGATAGTAATTAATTCAACCTTAACTAAATGATTACAAATACATAGCCTATCGATTGCGGGTGATTAGTTTATCTTAAATTAAACAATTCACTCGCAATTCACTTTTTGTGGCTGCTACATTGTATAATTATTAATGCAAATTAATCATTTAATCTTTAATGAGAAAATGATTGTATTGGTATTTTTTATACCTAAAAGTTGATAGTAAAGCGGCAAAAGTTAGCCTCGTTGTATTAAATTTTATTTTGTGTCTAATTTATGTCTAACATTATTTTTAAGTAATGGTTAATTTTCTTACTTTCCTATTTTAAGTTGTTTGTTCTCACTTCCGATAACTTATACATAGATAGCAGCCATGTTAAAGCTGGTAGTTTACTCAATCACAAATTTATCAGTAGGTAAATAATAATGCCTAAAATCTCAGTTGTTATTCCAGCCTATAACTCCCAAAGTACAATTTTAGAAACAATTGATTCTGTCTTACGGCAAACTTTTGCGGATTTTGAGTTAATAGTTATCAACGATGGTTCCACTGATAAAACATTGAGACTATTATCAACAGTAAAAGATGCAAGATTGAAAGTTTACTCTTATCCAAATGGGGGTTTACCAGCAGCTCGCAATCGCGGTATAGTTCGCGCTACCGGAGAATTTATATCTTTTATTGATGCTGACGATTTATGGACAGCCGATAAATTAGAACTGCAACTACAAGCTTTACAAAAAAATCCTCAAGCAGGAGTTGCTTATAGTTGGACAATTTGTATGGGAAATGATGGAAGTTCATTTCATCCTGGTGTTTCTGATAGCTTTCAAGGTAATGTATATTCCAAATTATTAGTTGGTAACTTTATCGGAAGTGGGTCAAACGTTCTCATTAGTCGAGAAGCAATTGAATCGGTAGGTTACTTTGATGAAAGTTTGAAATCATGTGAAGATTGGGACTACTGGATGCGATTAGCACCGAAATGGGATTTTGTAGTTGTTCCTAAACCTCAAATAATCTATCGATTATCTTCTGGGGCTATGTCAAGCAAGCTTGATATCATGGAAAAATATCAAACTCTGGTTTTAGAAAAAGCTTTTGCATCGGCACCACCAGAACTACAATATTTAAAGAATCAGGGCTTTGCTTACATCTATTTATTTATGACAAGACTTTGTTTAAGTCGAGCAAATGATGTCAAAGTTGTTAAAGAAGCTAGTCAAAAGTTGTGGAAAGCAATCCGCTTTTCCCCGAGAATACTATTAAGCAAGGAAGCTCAACTTTTATTAGTTAAGGTATCTATTTTGCGAATTATTTCTCCAAAAATTGCTTCTAGCATTTTAAGCAGAGCTATCAAAGTTCGTAATGTTGCTGACCCCAGGTTACAAGCTGGTTCGGTTAGAGGTTAGGAGTTAAAAGTTATCAGTTTCGCACTCTGTTAACGAGAGTGATGTAATATTGCTAGAGGTAATTGAATTTAAGCTTTAATCAATTGTAATTTTCTCTTGAAAATAAAATATTAGTCTCAAAACCACAAAGTTATTCTCAAAAATTTTCTCGAACATATTTACTCAAAAAAATCTGTTAGTATTCACACTGCTATCAGTTTTTTTGTGCAGTTATATCTACCAAATAATTATGAATCAGCAATCAGCTAATAAGAAAGTATCTGTAATTATTCCCCTGTATAATGCAGATAAATATATTGAACGAACTCTAAAATCGGTTTTAAATCAAACATATCAAAATATAGAAGTGATTATTGTTGATGATGAATCTCCTGATGATAGCGTCCAAATCTGTCAGAAATTTACAGACCCTAGAGTTAGAATTATTCACCAAGAAAATCGGGGTTTAGCTGGTTCGAGAAATACAGGTATTCGTCATGCTAGCGGTGAGTATTTAGCATTTATGGATGCTGATGATATCTGGTTACCAGAAAAGTTAGAAAAACATATAGCTCATTTAGAAAGCAACTCTGAAGTAGGGATTAGTTTTAGCCGTTCTGCTTTTATTGATGAAAATGATAAACCTTTAGGTATATATCAAATTACTAAACTCAAAGATATTACTCCCCTTGATATTCTTTGTCGCAGTCCGATTGGAAATGGTTCTGCTGCTGTTTTCAAGAAAGCTGTATTTGAAGATATAAAATTTCAGGATAACCTCTACGGATATGTAGAAGATTATTACTTTGATGATAAATTTAAGCTATCTGAAGATATCGAATGTTGGGTAAGAATAGCAATTAAAACTGACTGGAAATTTGCAGGACTCGCTCAACCATTAACTCTTTATCGAGTTCATTCTCAAGGTTTATCTACAAATCTCAAAGTAATGTTAGATACGAGAGAGGACTTATTTAATAAAGCTTATGGTTATGCACCAGAACAAATGGCACGTTGGCTCAAACCTGCTAGAGCTTATCATCAGAGATATGTTGCAAGGAGAGCAATTACTATCAACAAAGGAGGTGTTGCTTTAAGATTGATGTGTCGCTCAATTATCAATTATTGGCGCATTATTATAGAAGATTTTCAACGGACTTTTGAAACAATTGCTGCTGCAAGTTTACTTTGTGTAGTTCCCAAACCTCTGTACAATAAAGTGAAATCTCTAGCTTTAAAAATAATTGGCAAGTTACAGCAAAAAAGCATTAATAAAGACAGCCTGAGAGAAGCATCATAAATATAAACGCACTAATATTCACATATAACTATTGACTAAAAAAATGCGTTTTCTCAACTCACGTTGGAGTCGTCGGGGTCGAATATTCGGTATTGCATTGATTGCTCTTATAGCTACTGTTTTTGTTCAATTTTCTTTTAGTCCCAATCAAGCAGTTGATTATTTATCTCAAAACCTATCCCAACAGATAACCGTAGCAAAAACCCGCTATCGACAATATCCCACTCTAGGTAATGCAAATGTTGCTATAGGTGGTGGAGGTTATGTAACTGGTGTCTATCTTCATCCGAAAAAACGTAATCTAGTTTACATTAAAACTGATATTGGAGGTTTTTATCGCTGGAATCCGCATAAATCAAGCTGGATACCACTCAACGAACAACTGTCTTTAGCTAATAGCAACTATTACGGAGGAGAATCTTTAGCGCTTGACCCAAAAGACCCAAATATTGTATACATTGCGGTAGGCAAATATACTGCCAACTGGTGGCAGCATAAAGGAACTATTCTCAAATCTTTTGATAGGGGGAAGACTTGGACTAAACTAAACCTAGACTTAAAAATGGGTGGCAATGAACCGCAAAGATGGACTGGTGAAAGATTAGCGGTTAATCCTTTCAACTCTCAGAGTCTATTTTTTGGTTCTCGTCAAGACGGTCTGTGGAAGTCTGACAACGCTGGCAAAAATTGGAGCAAAGTCAAATCATTTCCCATACTTAATGACGATATTGGTATTAACGCTATTACTTTTGATAGACGCGAAAAAGGCACTCTTTATGCAGTCGCTTATAAAAGCGGAGTATATAAATCGACCGATACCGGAAAAACTTGGAAACTAATTCCTGGAACTCCCACCGAGGTTAACCGTCTGGTGATGGGAAATAGAGGTAATTTGTATGTAACTCATACCAAGGGTGTTAGTAAATTTGTCAAAGGTAATTGGAAAGATATCACACCTGTAAAAAATCAAATGGCTTTTAACGCTATTGGTGTTAACCCCAGAAATAGGGACGATATCATGGTTGCTACTTATAGCGACGCATCTACAGAAATATTCCACTCCCTCGATGGTGGAAGTAAATGGAATCAGCAAAAACGCCAAGCCAATAATACTATTTCTTGGTGGTCTGATTACATGAAGTCAAAGCCTTCGGTGGCAAGTATCGAATTTGACCCATGGAAACCAAATCGAGTTTGGTTGACAGACTGGTATGGGATATGGAGAACCGACAATATCAATCGCAACCCAGTTGTGTGGACAAATTACCAGCAGGGACACGAAGAGGTTGTTACTTTTACTTTGGTTTCCACTCCTTCGGGAGCATTAATTAGCGGTCTGGCAGATGTTGAAGGATTTTACCATGACAGGGGACTAAATGCGTACCCGTCGAAAATGTTGAGCAGCAAACCTCATGATTTTCAGGATACTTATAGTATTGCTTACAGCGAAAAAAATCCTTTGCAAATGGTACGTGTTGGGGGAAGTCGTCATAACAACACTTACAGCGGAGCGACTTCTAACGATGGTGGGAAAAGCTGGCAGAAGTTTCCTACTTTTCCCACAAATCAATTGGGAACGCGAGTAGCCATGTCTGCGACTAATCCAAACTTGTTTATTGTTACTCTGAGTGGAACTCAACCCGTGCGGACGGAAAATGCTGGTGCTTCATGGGTTCCGGTTTCTGGCTTACCTGACGGTTTCGAGGGTAACTGGAATTGGACGCAACCCTTAGTGGCTGACAAAGTTGATGGCAATCATTTTTACTATTACGCTGATGGGAAAGTTTATCGCAGCAACAACGGTGGTAAATCTTTTGCAGTAGTTTCTAAATCTTTACCCCATGCAGATTGGCATTCTTTAAAAACTGTATCGGGTGTTAAAGGTGAATTGTGGCTAAGCCTTGATAATCAAGGACTTTATCATTCAACAGATGCAGGAGAAACCTTTACTCGAATTGCTGGAGTAAACAGAGCATATTTGATTGCATTAGGCAAGCCCAAAATTGGAAGTCAAGGCAATGCACTATATCTATACGGGGAAATTGGGAATCTAGGTAAAGGAATATTTCGTTCTTTAAATAATGGTAAAAACTGGCGAAGAATAGGTAGTAAAAACATACCTATCGGTAACGACCCCAATGTAATGGAAGCCAGTCCCACGCAGTTTGGTTTAGTTTTTATTGGTACCAACGGAAGAGGAATTTACTACGGTAAATAAGTTTGAAAGCTATTAGTTATTAGTAGTTAGTTATTAGCTATTAGTAATTATTTCCACCACTTTAAATCCTAACAAGACGGCTTATAAAGTATGAACATTAGGATATTTTATACCAATTAGCTAAAAGCTAAAAAGTAAAAGCTAGATTAACAGAAAATCACGATAATTTTCGGAAAATAAATGACTACAAATAATATCTACACTCACCAATTTGATGAAATACAGTTACTTGGAACTAAATTTCACAAAGTTAGAGTTCAAGAATTAATCAATTTCATTATTAAATCGGCAACTATTGACAAAAAAACAGTAGTAGGAAATGTTAACGTCCGCGCCATGAATTTCGCTTGCGAAATGCCTTGGTATAAGGATTTTATTAATCGCTCAGACTTGGTATTTTGCGATGGATTTGGCGTATTAATGGGCGCAAAATTATGTGGCTGCGGCGTAAAATCAGAACATCGCATGACCTGTCCAGACTACATTGAAAACTTGGCTGTTTCTTGCGAAAGAAATAATGTTTCTCTTTATTTACTAGCTGGAAAGCCCGGAGTTGTAGATAAAGCCGTAGCAAAATTAAAAATTATCGCACCAAATTTAAAAGTAAAAGGACATCACGGTTATTTTCATAAATCTGGTATCGAGAATGAATATGTTGTCAATGAAATTAATCAATTTAAACCAGATATACTATATGTTGGCTTTGGAATGCCATTACAAGAACGCTGGATTATTGATAATTTTGATAGCATTAATGCAAAAGTTTTTCTACCCTTGGGAGCTTGTTTAGATTTTTACACGGGTGCAGTATACCGAGGTCCTCGCTGGATGACTAATCGCGGACTTGAATGGTTATCTAGAATGTTTACCGAACCCAAAAGATTATGGCAACGTTATGTTGTCGGTAATCCGCTATTTTTCTATCGTCTTATAAAAGAACGCTTTGCAAAACGTTTCAAAAAGAGTAGCAAGCCATCATCAATATATTAAGAATAATCGTATTTCTATCAAATTAGCTTGATTATTTTGTCTTAATTTGCTTTAGAACTATCAAGCTTATAAATTTTGTCTTCTTATAATTGAAATGAAATAAAAAATTGACAAATATTGATAAAATAAAGTTATTTATGAAATGTTAAATAAATATTAATATTCGTAAATAGTTCTTCAGTACTTGTCAAAAAATAATCAAAAATTTTGTTTGAAGTAAATCAAGCAAGATTTAATATCCCCCAAATCAGCAACTTTTAACAACAAGCACTAATAGTGTTTATACAGGTGTAATACTAATTATGGCTTACCGTTCTCTACCAGTAGTAAATTTTCAGCCTGACTTGAGGTCAGCTAAAGGAACTAATTTAAGAAAAGGAATTGCAATTAGACTGCTCAGAGTCATAACTCTTGCTTCTTTAGATATCATAGCTCTGAGTTCAGCATGGACTCTAGCAATTAACTTTGGTACTTTTTTAGAATCACCTTGGACAAAGAAGCCTTCATTTATTTTGCTAATTCTCATAGTTGGAATTGGTATGATTGCCACCAAGGGTTTGTATTCACCCGGTATCTTTCGTAGAAATTACACTGCTTTAATCAAAGCTGTTACTCTCTCAGAAATTTCTCTATTATTAATTGCTTTTCTGTACGAACCTGATGGATACGTTTCACGCTCTAGCTTTTTAATATTTTGGTTATTATCGATAACTTTCACCTGCACCGGACGCTTTATTTTTGACTTATCAACAAAACTATTGCGGAAAAAAGGAGCGATTCGCTATCCAATTTTTGTTATTACCGATTCCCGAGACCAAGACGATTATATTAGGTTTATTAAGAAAGAAAATTGTTACAACCTCGAAGGTATTGCTGACTCAACAAGTTTAGATAGAGAAAAAAGACAAGCAACCTTTGAATTTATGAAAAAACAAGGTGTTGTTGAAGCTTTTGTTTCTTGGAATGCGATTAAAAATCGTCTCTATATTTGTTGGCATTTTCAGACCGCTGGTATAACTTTACGTATATTACCAACGAGTAACTATATCTATCATCCTAAATCTACTCTTTGGTCGATTGGTAGGGTTCCTTGTCTAACAATTCCAGCACCAATTATTGCAGGTAGTGACTTTTGGATTAAGCGATGTTTTGACCTTTGCTGTTCGATACTTTTATTAATCTTGTTTTCACCTTTGTACCTGTTAATCGCTTTACTAATTAAATTAGATTCTCCCGGTCCAATATTTTTTAGACAAGAACGAATTGGTTTACATTGTAAAAAATTTAAGATTTGGAAATTTCGCACTATGGTAACTAATGCGGAAAAATTACAAGCAAATCTAGAAGCGAAAAATGAAATTAAAGATGGGGTTCTTTTTAAAATGAAAGACGACCCTCGTATCACAAAAATTGGCAAGTTTTTACGTCTTTATAGTTTGGATGAATTACCCCAGTTATTTAACGTATTGCTAGGTGATATGAGTTTGGTTGGTCCTCGTCCTCTTCCTTTGAGAGACGTTGAAAAATTTCAAACACCTCATTTTATTAGACAAGAAGTTTTACCAGGTATTACAGGTTTATGGCAAGTTTCTGGTCGTTCGGATATCGAGAAATTTGAGGATGCGGTTAAATTAGATATTAGTTATATCGAAGACTGGTCTATCCTTCTGGACATGAAAATTTTGTTGCAAACTGTACGAGTTGTTTTGCAAAAAACTGGTGCTTACTAAGCAAATATTATTTTGAGGGGAAGTATCGAAACTGTTACTCCCCTCTTTATTTATTTATAGATAAATAATAAAAAATGAGATTTTATTATGTAGTTTTATTTAGAGGTGAACCTGCATGATAATTGATTGATATAACTTACAGGGGTCATCAAGATGAGACAAAATATTAGCTTTACAAAAATCTCCTTGAAAGAAAGATTGACTACCACTATCTTCGGAGGTATTCCAAATATTTTTTTTGGAAAAAAAATAAGGAATTTAGTTTATAGAAGTCTTTTAAATCGGATAGGTAATTCGGTTAATATTCAACATTTTGTAGAGTTGATTGGAACTCCTTCGATTGAAATTGGAAATCAAGCAAGTCTTTTGAAAGGAGTACAAATTAATGCTCTAGGACATCCAAATAATAAGGTATATATAAAAGACCGAGTTAGGTTAGAACGTGGTGTGGATATTCGTTCCCTGTACGATACACATATCACTATTGATGAAAATGCATATATTGGACCCTATGTAGTCATTACTGGTACGGGAGATATTAAAATTGGTAAAAACTGTTTAATAGCACCTCATTGTGGGATATTTGCTAACAGTCATATTTTTACAGACCCCACTCGAACTATCGAAGAACAAGGTGTAACCGGTGAAGGAATTGTCATTGAAGACGATTGCTGGTTAGGACATAACGTCACAGTTCTCGATGGAGTAAAGATTGGAAAAGGAAGCATTATCGGAGCGGGTTCTGTTGTTAATCAGAACATTCCTCCCTTTTCTATTGCAGTAGGTACACCTGCTAGAATCATTAGAAATCGTCTTGACAGACAAACTTCTAACTTGTCTACGTCCATAAAATCAAAAATGCAAAATTAGCTTATAGAACCTGCAAAAGAAAACTTCGTGGTAGATGCACTTAGAAATAAAAAAGTGGATGATTTTAATCGTTTAATGGAATTGCAATTCTGCACCTTGACGAGAAACAGGTTTCTTACAAATATCTAGAAGAAACCTTGTTTCTTTTCACTTGCTAGAAATAGTGCAACACATGTAATTTAATTGTAATCAAATAAACTCTTAAGCCATCCACTATGGGTTTATCTCATAAGTAGGTTCGACAAAAAACGAGAATAACCGTTCTTTTCAAATTTATTTCCCATTACTTTGCGATAAACATCCAAGTAACCATCTACCATGCTCTTGATGCTGAAATTCATCTCCACATGGTTGCGACATGCTTTTCTATCTATTTCTTTCAAGCGTTGAACAGCATTCACAAAATCATCAACACTGTCACACAAGAAACCAGTCTTACCATCTGCAATTACTTCTGGTACCGAACCCATAGATTTCGCAATCACCGGGGTTCCAGCAGCCATTGATTCTGTCATTACCAATCCAAAAGGTTCTCTCCATGTGATTGGGAACAACATGGCTATAGCGTTACCCAGAAGTTCGTTTTTCTCAAAGTGGTTGGCTTCACCTAGATATTGTATATGCTCGCCATCAATATGAGGCTTAACTTTGCTCTCAAAATACTCAACATCAACTCTGTCAACCTTACCAGCCATCTTCAGAGGTATGCCAGATTTCTGAGCTATTTCGATAGCGATATGAGTTCCTTTCTCCGGAGAAATCCTTCCTAAAAATGCCAGATAAGGTTCCGATTGCGGTTGAGCATAAAAGCGATGGCTTTCAGTATCGATACCGTTATAGACTGTTGCAGCGTAATTTAACTCCTTTATAGGTTCGCGCTGAGCATCTGAAATGCTGACGTAGTGCTGCTCTCGCGCTTCTGTATAAATCTGCTTAGTGTCTGAATTGAAAGCACCGTGTAGGGTATGAACCGTTGGGGTTTCTACAAAACCAGCGTGGAAAAGAGAAGTATATCCAACGTGAGAATGAATTATATCGAAGTTGCCAGCTTGTTTATAAACTCGACTTAGCTGTAAAGCTTCATAAGCAGAATACTCTGTTATAGAGGGTTCTAGACGAAAAGCACGGGGATAAACAGACTCTAACTTAGCTAAAGTTAGCGAATCCCCAGAAGCGAACAAAGTCACTTCATGTCCTCTTCGGACTAGTTCATCGGTCAATAATCCTACGACCAACTCAACACCACCATAACCGGGGGGAGGTACTCTCTCCCACAGTGGAGCAACTTGAGCTATTCGCATATAAATCTCCTAAAGTTTTTGTAATCAACTGTAACGAAGCGAGCCAGATATACTCAACTATCTTTCGATAGGAAAATATATTTATCTTCAGAGGTAAACAACCTGGTGAAACCGTTTCAAGAGTGCATATCTAGCAATTAAATATCAGTTGTTGAACATAACATTGTCGGACGATATTGATTAATTAATCAAAAACAGCATTGACGGACATACCCCGATATAACCTATTCAAGAGTTGGCTTTTCGTCTAACTTTGATGATCCCTCTAAAGTGATTCGGCATACAATTCTCCTTGATTATACGCGAAATCTTCAAAAAAGTTTTGCTAGTTTCATCACATTCTTATCCACAATCCTTACTCCCGGCTCATTACAAGGTTTTCTAATTTTCATTTTAAATCTAGTTTTTGGAAACTTTTATGTAAATAGTTATAACCACTACAAATACAGTAGTGTAAACCGTCCTTCACAATGCTTAATGAAAATTTAATATTTGTCGCCCGAAAAATGTATCCTAGATGTCACCGCTTTTATAATTTCAGTAAAAAATATGATGGGTTTTATCTACCTAAACTGCTATTTAGCGGGACATTTATATTTTTCTTTTCTTTCAAGCAAATATCTCGATAACTTTCTTATAAACTGATTAAAAATAAATCTTGATTTCGGTTCAAAAGCCTAATTGATTTACAGTTTTTCTACTTAAAAATGTAGTAACAAGAAACTGTTGATTAAAATTATTAATTGGTTAATTGAAAAATATAATCAAAATTGATGATAAATATTTATTGAACTTTTTGACTGCATAAAATATTGAATAAATAGTTATCTACAAAATATAAAGTTAGGCGTAAATTATGAATTAAATTTGTAATTCTCTACTCGCATAAAAAATAATTTATATGAAAACCCGCATTAAGCGGGTATTAACACAACAAAACTATGAACTATATAGACTAATTGTTCATAAATAGAACTAAATTTCTGCTCTTATTTTTACAAATACATTAATTTATGACTGAATTTATTTCTTACTAGCTATATAGTATTGTTTGCTATATTGCATAGCTAAGATAGCACAATTTTAGTAATGCCTGTTACAGATTTATTTATTAAGATATATTAAGGATTAGTTTTTAATGTTTGACTTACACAAATCAAGCAAGTATCCGCTCATAACATTGCTTAGCGACTTTGGGATACGTGACGAATACGTTGCTGTAATGAAAGGTGCGATCGCCAAAATAAATCCTACAGCAAGAGTGGTTGACATAACCCATCAAATTCCACCACAAAGTATAGCTACAGCAAGGTTTTGTTTGATGAATGCTTATCCATACTTTCCCAGTGGTACCGTTCATATAGCAGTGGTAGACCCAGGAGTGGGAGGAAAGCGCAGAGCAGTTGCTGTAGAATTAGCGCAAGGTTTTATAGTAGCCCCAGACAATGGTCTGTTAGATGGAGTCCTGAGTCAGGATTCTGTAATTGCAGCAGTGGAATTAACAAATCCCGAATATTGGCTGACATCTCAGCCTAGTACTACCTTTCACGGTAGAGATATTTTTGCACCGGTGGGAGCGCATCTAGCTAATGGTATATCTTTGCAAAAAGTGGGACAAAAGATAAATCCCGAGGGTTTAGTGAAATTGGATTTACCGAAATGCGCTCAGATGGATGATAGTGTTGTAGGCTGCATTCAGTATATTGACCATTTCGGAAATTTAGTCACGAATATACCTCGAAGTTATCTTAAAGATATTAATTGGAATGTAGAAATAGAAGGAAATATTATAAAAGCACGAGAAACTTATTCAGATGTGAAAATTGGAGAAACTTTGGCACTTATTGGCAGCCATAACTGGGTAGAAATAGCAGTTAATAGTGGAAATGCAAGGTTAGAATTAGGTGTAGATTTAGGCTCGAAAGTCCGAATTAGCTGGTAATTCAGATTTTGAAAGAGTAGCGAAAACATCATACTAGCTACGAATCACTTACACCTTGTAGAAAACAGAAAACTAATGTAGAGACGTAGCAGTGCTACGTCTCCTTCAATGTGAAATCAAATCAAGTATTTATATTTTATTTGTATTTTATTGATATTGTTATTGATATTGTTATTTATATTTTGATTTATATTCAGCAACGCCAAAAATTGTACACCATTTGATAGATACAAAAATAGTTATCACACTATCCACAAAGCAAGTTGCGAAAAATTAGACTTTTTTGAAGCAGAATTTGTAATTATCGTTCCAGTTTATGAATTGGGAATTTTTTTTATTGTATCCCAACGGAAGATTTATCTATTTATTTTTTTTGATATAAGTAACTAATACACAGAAAATAAATTCTACAAAGAATTGACTCTACTAAATACAGCAGCTTGCAGTTAAATGAGGTACCCAACTATATCTTAAAAATCTTGTGCGATAGGCATCCCTGCCCATCCGAATGTACCTCAACACAATCAAATATGCTGTATATATTTAATAGATTAATAGAGAAAAACAACAGAGAAAAATAACCAATTATTTTGAAGGTATATTTTGCAAATCTAATCAGGAAAATTTCTGCTTGCTTTCTGTTAATTTCCCTGCAATATAAATATACCAGTTGCGACTATTTCTAATTATAAATATAGCGTTTATCAAGCAATCGAGGTACGATTTGACCTCACCCCCCAGCCCCTCTCCTTATTAAAGAGAGGAGAGATAGGTTTTGAAGTGTATCTCGATAAACTGGGAAACGCCATAACTTATTAACTTATTTAATTAAAACAATGAAAATCAGCAATTTATTAAAATACTCATCTTTAGGATTATTAGGAATACTGAGTATATTAATTCTTTGGGGATTACTCGAACCAAAATTTATAGACGTAGAAGAAGAGACAGCTATTATTCCCAACCTCCCATCTGCTTGGGAAGGAAAACGTATCGGTCAAATAAGTGATTTTCAGGTAGGAATGTGGTTAGATAATACCGATACTGTAAGTGATAGCATTAAAAAACTTGTAGAAGAAAAACCCGCAGCAGTTTTGATTACCGGTGATTTTGTTTATCATTCATTACCAAATGCGTCTATAGAACTTAGTAAAGTAACCGAAGCAATTCAGCCGTTAATTAAAGCAAATATCCCTACTTATGCTGTTTTAGGGAATCATGATTACAGTCATAAACCCCCAAAACCGGAACTTGGAAAACAGGTTAAAGATGCTTTAGAAAAAGTAGGTGTAAAAGTATTACAAAATCAAGCAGTAAAGATTGATTCACCTGCTGTTCAAGAAAGCAGTCAACCACTTTATTTAGTAGGAATAGGTGCTTATATTGCGAACAACTCCGACGTTAATAAAGCTTTAGCAGAACTTCCCGATAATAATGCTCGTGTAGTCATGATGCATAATCCAGCGTCATTTGCAGCATTTCCAGCTCAAACCGCACCATTTGCTGTTGCAGGACATACTCACGGGGGTCAAATTAGATTACCCTTTACCCCAGGTTGGTCTTACTTATCGTTAATAAAGGGTGAAGAAGTTTATGGTGATGCTTGGATTAAAAATTATGGTGAAGCAGGTAATAACCTATATGTAAATCGCGGTATTGGATTCAGCGATATTCCTATCAGAATAAATTGCGCTCCGGAAGTTACTTTGTTCACTTTGCGTTCTCAATGAAGCGAGTTAATAGTAAGGTGTTTTATGGCGCGAAATTAAATTCATGTTGTGAGAAACTGTTTTTGTTTAGTGCCTAACTCACCATTTTATTATTAGATAGTTTAAAAAATTTTCTAAAATTAGAATGGTGCGTTGTGCGTCCGTAACAACACACCTTACAATTTTTAGTATTTATGAATTTTAGAAAACAAGGTTTTGAAATTAAAAATAATTTTATTTCTCGTGATAAATGTCAGTATCTAATTTCAGAAATACATAAAAATATTAATTCAGTTAATAGTTATGGCATTCGTAATATAGATAGAAAAGTCAGCGCGATTTCTTCTTTAGCAAATTCAAAATATTTACTGAATTCAGCCAATTATTATTTAAATGGAAATGCTTTTCTGGTACGTGCAATTTATTTCAATAAAACATTAAAAACAAATTGGAGCATTACATGGCATCAAGATAAGACCATTGCAGTCAACAAACAAATTAATTTAACCGGATACAAAGCTTGGACTATCAAAGAGGAAATAAACTGCGTCCAACCACCGCTGATAGTTTTAGAAAATATGGTGACATTTCGCATTCACTTAGATGCATCAAATCAAGAAAATGGATGTCTAAGAGTAATACCTAAAACACATCTATTTGGAATTTTAAGTCAACCTGAAATAAATAGAATTAAAGATATTTATCCAATTAAATATTGTGAAGTTGATGCAGGTGATGCAGTCGTAATGCGTCCTCATATACTACATTCTTCTCAAAAGTCATTAATTTCCGGGTTACGCAGAGTTCTACATTTAGAATATTCCTCATTCAATTTGCCACACGGGCTAACTTGGTTTAGATAGAAGTAGAGCTGCTCCCAATTCGAGCTAACATAACAAAAGATGAACTCAGATAAACGAAATTTTTTTATGACAGTAGCTCAAACTTCTGCTCGCCAACTTTTGCGGTCAGCTTACGAAAACCGTTACACTTGGGACAAGAATTTTCCCGGCTATACCGCAGATGTGACTTATAAATATGATGGTAAAGAATTTAAGGGAAAAGTCCGCGTTAATTCAAATTTAAAAGCGGAAGTTTTTGATATAGAAGATGAACAAGCGAAAGAAGCAATCAATAATCAACTGTGGGAAATAGCAATCCATCGTATCAGACGCGAATTTGAAGACTCCCATAAAGAAAATACTTTTACCTGTGGAGATACAGACGAATCTGGTGCTGTAGAAGTTTTAGTGGGTGGAAAGTCTACAGGAGATAAATATAAAATTCGCGATAAAGAAGTAGTTCTAGTTCACCGTCATATTCACGGTATTGTAGTTACCATCAACACCTTCAGCACTCACGACACCGGTGAAGGTTATCTTGCTCATCGCTATGACTCCGTATACCACGACCCTAAAACAGGTGAACAAAAAGGTGGAAAAAGCGATTTTGAAGACAAATACCAAAAAGTCGGCGATTATTTTGTTCTTAACGAACGAACAATCACCACCGAAGTAGAAGCAAAACCTGCCACCATGCAGTTTATTTTCTCAAATATTCAGATGCTTGGATAATTAAAAAGAGGGTATGGGGGATAGGGGGGAGATAATATTTCTAAATAAAATTCTTAATATTCTCCCATGCCCCATTCCCTATTTTCGTAATTTATGAACATTATCTTCCCAATTTCGACCGTCGAAAGGAACTATTTCAAATTCCGATATAACATCACCATCAAGACAGCGTAGATTTACATCAACACAGTCGGGATGACTTCGGGGAATATAAAAAGAATGAATTCCGCAATTTCGACAAAATTTATGCTTCGCTACACCAGTATTAAAAGTATAAGTTGCTAAATTCTCTTCACCTTTGAGCAAAGTAAATTGATTTTGCGGAACTATTAAGTGTAGAAAACCTTTTTTAGTACAAATTGAGCAGTTACAGTCATCAGCCTTCTTATTATCAACCACAACTCGAAAACGTACCGCACCGCAATGACATCCCCCTTCGTAAGCATTCATATCAGTTATCAGTGAACAGTGAACAGTGAACAGTTATCAATCATCAATTATCAAAAGTAATTTTAAGATTATCAATACTTGACTCTAAACTCCTAACTCCTAACTCCTAACTCCTAACTTCTAACTCCGTCTTGGAAAGTTTTGGGGACGGAAACCGACACCCCAAACTTTCCGCTAACTCCTAACTCCTAACTCCTAACTTCCTCTCCTCATCTTTCCATGCCCAATTACTAATTACCAATTACCAATTACCAATTACCAATCCCCAATTTATTAAAGATATTCTTGCAAAAAGTCTAATGAATCATGTTCCCAAATGGGTTCTGGTGCTAACCAGCTTAATTTTGTGTTGATATCTTCTTCTATTTCGTCGCTGTCTTTTCTGTCAAATAATTCCACCAAGATTTTCCAGTCACGCTCGTTAAATTCCTCTACAGGTGGAGCATGTACTTCGATTTTTTTCGGTACCTTACCGAAATTATTGATTGACTTGGGCGAAATATCGCTTTTCACAGATACTGGTTAGAATTTAGATTAAATAGGTTTTAAGTTGAATTACTTTAATTAAAGAATTATTTCGTGAGTGAAAGCTCTATTAATACTACATTTGTAAAAACAAACTTCCTTAATATGTTGACCTCACCCCCAACCCCTGTCCTTGTTAAGGAGAGGGGAGATAAAGCTATATTTCATAAATAATTACGAGTAAAGTATTTGGGGTTAGTGTTCATCCTATCCTACTCAACCCCTTATCCTCAACGTTGATAAATATTGTTTAAAGACTGCTCAATCAATTCTAAGTCAAAGACTTCAGCAAAGCAGCGTGCAATATGAACCCGTACTTCTTCACAAGTAATACCGGGAACCCACTCGGTTAAACTGCTAACAGGTTTATCGGATATACCACAAGGTACGATGCGCTTAAATCCTTCCATGTCAGGACAAACGTTCAAGGAGAATCCATGCATGGTAATCCAACGGCTCACTTTTATACCTATTGCGGCGACTTTACGATTCTCTAACCAAACACCAGTGAGTGATGGTATGCGCTCTCCTTGCAATTTGTAAACAGCTAATACGCGAATTATTACTTCTTCTAATTGACGTAAGTACCAATGTAAATCTTGACGATGACGTACTAAATTCAAAATTGGATACCCTACCAGTTGTCCGGGACAATGGTACGTTACCTCTCCACCTCGTTCAATTCGATGCACTTCATAGGTGTTTTTGTCAATATCAAATTTGAGAAATTTGCTGCTTGCTGCTTTTCCTAAAGTGTATACGGGGGGATGTTCTAGCAGTATTAGCGCATCATCCAAATTCGGATTCTGTACTCGCTGAGCTTGGAGTTCTTTTTGCCACCTCCAAGCTTCTAAGTATGGCACTACTGATTCGTTATATAGTAAACATCGGTTTTTTGTGTCAGACATACTATGGAAACTACTAAAAGGCAAGATGTGTGTGGTACCGAGTGTGTTGCAAGTTACTCAGATTAAGTCAATAAATGTCAAGCAATGCAAAGGATTTTAAAGGAAAGTCACATAAACCTGTTTTGTAAAAAATGAAGTGTTAATTTGAATATATAGCTAAATATTGGAGGAGTTCTCTACAAGCCATTGCGCTCAATACAAAGTTTCAGTTGCAGGTAGCGCATGGTTTCTACTAGGTTTTGAGGGATATCTTTAGCAATCCCTGGTTATGAAAGATATAACCAACTTAGGTAGAAGAAAAAACAAAGTTATTCAATCGGAGTATTACTTAAAAACAAGAAAATCTCGCAATAAGCAAGAATCGTTTACTCATCTAAACGTTTCGTTGTTTAACAAAAACGGTAGTTACCTTTAACTTACCGTAACTTTTCGTTCAATTTTTCTTTAAACCAAATAAAATATTTCAGCGGGAGAGTTTTCATGAAGCTTGTAATCCACGGCAAAAATATTGAAATCACGGATGCGATTCGGGAATACGTACATCAAAAGATAGAAAAAGCAGCGAGCCATTTTCAGCATATTACCAACGAAGTCGATGTGCATTTGAGCGTAGCTAAAAACCCCCGAATTAATCCTAACCAGACAGCGGAAGTGACTATATACGCTAATGGTAACGTTATCCGTGCCGAGGAAAGCAGTGAAAATTTATATGCCAGTATCGATTTAGTTGCGAATAAAATTGCTCGTCAACTGCGAAAATACAAAGAACGACGGCGAGATAAAAAAATTCATTCCCATAACAATAATAATATTGAAGAATTAATTCCAGAAGAAATAGTCACAGATTTAATCGGCGATCGCACTGCTGAATTACCCGAAGAAGTAGTCCGTACTAAATATTTTGCCATGCCGCCGATGAGTGTTTCGCAAGCTTTAGAGCAGTTACGATTAGTGGGACACGACTTTTACATGTTCCATAACAGCGAAACAAACGAGATAAATGTGATTTACGAACGTAACCACGGTGGTTATGGTGTAATTCAAGCCCGTCATAGCGGTCATCCCAATGGGAATGGAAATGGCAACGGTAAAGCTCACAGCAATTTTACTATGCCAGCAAAGATGAATTCTACTCATCACTAAATCGAAAAAAGCCAGTTAAACAATTAATTGGAGGAAAAATCAAAACAATCCTAAAATAAACGCTTAAACAATCAACCATTCAGCACTTGTTCATTCTCCCATAAGTGCTTCAGCGGTACGGGTAATCTAACAATACCTGTACCGCTATCCATTTTTAGTTAAGAGTTAGGAGTTAGGAATTAGGAATTAAAAGTTTAAATTTCTCCTTGTCACCTTGTCTCCCCCTCTACCCCCTCTACCCCCTCTCCCCTCTCCCTACTCATGAACCTAAAACTCCTCCAACCTGGTGACGAAGAATTACTTGAAGCTTTCGTTTTACAACATATAAATACTTCAATGTTTTTGCGCTCTAATTTACAAACTGCTGGATTAGTTGATGGGAATCAGCGCTATCAAGGAACCTATATTGCTGCTATTGAAAACGAAAAAATCACAGCGGTAGCAGCTCACTATTGGAATGGAATGGTAGTTGTACAAGCTCCAGTTTATCTAGAAGAAGTTGTAAAAACGGTTGTAGAAAAATCCAATCGTGCTATTTCTGGTATTACTGGAGAAGCTAATCAAGTAAAACAAACCCGAAAAGCTTTACAACTAGAAAACCGTCCTACTCAACTTAATGATGATGAAATATTATTTTCCCTAGCGCTAGATAAAATACAGATACCAGCAGAATTAATCTCTGAAAAAGTAAAATGTCGTCATCCGCTACCAGAAGAATTAGATTTGCTTACAAAATGGAGAGTTGATTATTGTGTTGAAACCTTGGGAGATACAGAAACACCAGAACTGGTAGCTAAATGTCGTCAAGGAATTGAATCAAGTCAAACACAAGCTCGACACTGGGTATTAACTGTTGAAGATGACAAAGAGAATAACAAAGAAGATAAATTAGTTTCTTATTCTGCTTTTAATGCTGGATTACCTGATATCGTCCAAATTGGTGGAGTTTATACACCACCAGATTTACGGGGTAATGGATATGCAAAATGCGTGTTAGCAGGTTCTCTACTTGATGCTAAATCTCAAGGAGTATACAAAGCCATATTATTCACCTCTAAAGATAATTTAGCAGCCCAAGCTGCGTACCGAAGAATTGGTTTTCAACAGACCGGTGAAAAATATGGTTTGCTATTGTTTAAAACTAGTGAATAATTTGGTTGTTAAATTAAAATTTACATTGAAGCAAGTTTATTTAGAGTTGAAGAGAATAGCACGGAATTTTTCTATGTTTGAGCAACACAAATTCGACCTCACCCCTTCCCCTCTCCTTAATAAGGCTACGGTGTACACAGAAGTCTTAAAATCCTATCTGGAAGCGGCTTCCGAACTCAGGTCAAAATCGCTCAAAACCTGTCATTGCGTTCATCAAAGATGTTCCCGAAGGGTGGAGGAACGACGTTAGCGGAGCGTGTCCGTTAGGACATAGCAATCCCAAAATGTTGCGATTACTATCTCTCTTCGAGAGACGCTACGCTAACGCACAGCGAATAATGACGATTTAAGGGGGCTAAAATCCCTGAAACGTATGTGGAGAGTACTTGTGTGTACACCGTAGCCTTAATAAGGAGAAGGAA
>JBCBHT010000041.1:0-34147 GCA_038525335.1 Cyanobacteria bacterium J06621_15
CAGATTTTTTGTAGCGAAGAAGCAATAAAAGCACTGACAAACAATATAGTTGAAGTACGACCCGTAACCCTGATAGCCATTCGCATTCCCGATTCACTAACACCGTGAATCAGCGCAACAAAAGCACATATCGTCCCCACCAGCAAAGCCGAAAAACCCACAATCCGCCATTCTTGTAACGGGAATTTACTATCCATCATGCTCAGTTCATATTCAACAAATTATTGATACGAACTCAGCTTAAAAAACCATCCCCCTCAAAATCTTGTCTAATTTTCCGAAAATTATTCTAATGTTCTCGAATTGGGAATTGGGCATGGGGCATTGGGCATGGGTCATGAGATAATAAGCTGGTAATTGTGAATTGGGGATTGGGAATTGGGTAAATTCTTAACTCATAACTCCTAACTCCTAACTCCTAACTCTTAACTCCTAACTCCTAACTCATCTCTTCCCGAAATTTCTTCGGAGTCACGTTGGTATATTGTCGAAAAACTCTTGTAAAATGGCTTTGATTCTGAAAACCAACTTCTCCGCAAATTTCTACTATTGTTAATTTTCTCTTCAACAACAACTGCTTTGCTTTTTCTATTCGAGATTTCATTACATATTGATAGGGTGTCATTCCCATTGATTGCTTGAATAAAGTTGCAAAATAATGGGGACTCATACAAACTAACCGACTTAATTCATCTTGAGTTAGTTTTTTATCTAAATTTTCCTGAATATAGTCAATAACTTCTTTTAATTTATAGTTAGACAATCCACCGGTATATTGTTTAATTTGCGGTTTTCGCGATGAATATCTACTGAGTAAATGCATTGATAGTGCTGTAGCCATTGAATCAGCATAAAACTTACTGTCAACACCATTTAATTCTAGCTCGGTCTTTAATGCTAAACCCATATTTTCTATTAAAGGGTCGCGTATCTGCCACTGCGGTACTAATTCGATATCATCTATACTATTTAATACACAAGCAGTCCGAGTAATCAGCTTAGGGTCAACAAATAATTCTACTAGGGGAACTTCTCGGTCAATTTTTGTCTTCGGAAAACCTTGATTAGCGGGAATAATCGCAATATCACCTTTTATATAATTCACTTCCTGCCATTTACCATCAAGCATATAGCTAGCATTAAAATTTCCCAGAGCAATAATAATAAAATGCTGACCAAAGTCGATTTCACACATTTCACTACGAGGTTCTATTTCGTAAATAAGATTCAAGCCATCCCAGCCAGCATGAAAGCTTTCTAATAGATGTAAATGTACGGGGGGTTCATCCTTTGACACGGCTAATATTGATAATAGCTAGCTGGTTTTATTTATTGTGAGAAACACTTATTATTACAAAGTTTACAAGAGTAATTTTAGTTGGTGAATTAGATTTTTTTAGAAAAAAATAAAAAGAAAGATATATAGATTTTAATCTAACAACTGATTATCAATTTCTATTGATACTATTTTTTTATATTCTACCGTCGCGATTTTATCTTAACTAAGTAATTTTAGTGTTATTACCGATACATATTTAAGCTTGGCGATTGTAAAAAGGTATATATCTATGATGCCAAAGCTAAATAATGATGTACATAGAGGCTGTAAAAAGAAAAACTTTTGTCATTGCTTTGGGATTAATTAATTTACTACCAGAGGTTAAAAATGACTAAGATTTTAGTAATCGAAGACGAAGAATCAGTACGTGAAAATATTTTAGATTTATTAGAAGCTGAAGATTTTGAGGCTATTTCCGCTCCCAATGGTAAAGTCGGAGTTGATTTAGCACTTAAAGAATCACCAGATTTGATTTTGTGCGATTTGATGATGCCAGAAATCGATGGTTTTGCAGTATTGGCATTATTGCGCGAAAAGTTTAATACTTCTGCCGTACCTTTTATATTTTTAACAGCTCGTTCTGCAAAAGCGGATTTCCGTCAAGGAATGGAATTAGGGGCTGATGATTATCTAACTAAACCATTTACACGTGCAGAATTATTAAGTGCAGTTTCTACCAGGTTGCAAAGACAAGCAGCTATCATAAAAAATCCCGCTTCCCATGCAGATGTGAAAGCATACCCAAGGGAAATGCGAATTATAGAAAGTACTTTGCGTGGCACCATCCAACAAGGTAGGTTTGAAGAATTTCAAATGTACTATCAACCTATTGTTGATATTAAATCAGGTGAAATGATTGCAGTGGAAACTCTTATACGCTGGTGGAGTACTAAATTAGGTTTAGTTTCCCCTGCGGAGTTAATCCCTTTAGCTGAATCTACTGGTTTAATCGTCCCTTTAAGCGATTGGATATTAGAAACTGTTTGTAAACAAACCCGAACTTGGTTAGATAATGGTTTAAACGCTTTACCAGGTTGCGTAAATATATCAACGGCTCAGTGCGTTCAACCTAATTTTGTTGAAAAAGTTGCAAATTGTCTGTCCACTTATAATTTAGAACCTTACTATTTAGAATTAGAATTTTCCGAAACCACAATCATGCAAGATGTAAATAAAATCATTAATATCTTGCAACAACTCAAATCATTAGGTGTAAAAATCACAATGGATGATTTTGGAACCGGTAATTCTTCTTTAATTTACTTGAAAAAAATACCTTTAGATACGATAAAAATAGATAACTACTTTATTTATAATTTGCCTCAAGATGGTCAAAAATTAGCAATTACTAAAGCTTTAATTCAAATGGGACAAAATCTGAATTTAAAGGTTATTGCTGAAGGAGTAGAAACCGTAAGTGAACTAAAAATTCTACGCGATTTAAGATGTCATGCAATGCAAGGTTTTATTTTCACTCAACCTTTGCAAAGTTCCGATTTTGAACAAATGTTAATTAGCAAGCAAACTTTGAATATTTAGCCGTTAATAGTAAAAGATTTATAGCGCAGTTTCATTTAGCATAAATTTGATATTAGCTATCGAGCTTAAAGATAAATGTTTGTGAAATAACTCTATTTTGCTGCTCGTTTTACTTATTTGTTAAAGCACATTTTACCTAAATAATATTCTATCATATGCTAAATTTTGCTCGCGCTTTTTCCATGATTACCTTCACAAAATCGCTTTTCCCTTGTGTATAAGCTTCCCTATCATTACGAAACTGCGCTGCTAATTCGCGCTTTAATTTTTCATACCTATAAGCTTCTTCTGGATGTATCCTTAAATAATCTCGAAACAATCGACGCTGCCAAAATTCACCGCTAATTTCTACTACATGAACGTGATGGGTACGTTTTTTCCCGTATGGTGGCATTCCCTTCACAAAAAACATCTTTTCAGGACTGGGATTATCAGCCCAAAATACATATTCCAAATCTTCAAGGGGCTGAATTATTTTTCCCCCATCTGATAAATCATGCAAACCAACCATAATATCGATAACTGGTTTCGCAGCTAATCCCGGTACCGCAGTCGAACCAATATGTTGAATTTCCGCAATTAAATCTTTTTCTACAGCTTTGCGAATAGATTCCGCTTCTTCCTCGAACATGTTTGTCCAGTTCGAGTTATATTCAACAATTTCAATTTCATCCATAATTCAATTTATTTTCAAAATCGATTAATCTACCTGTCAATTTATAAAACTTGAAACGAATTATCAAATTATTTTTTTAATAACGAATCAAAAATATAGACGAAAACTAATTCATAATAGAATTATCTTTACAACAGTTAAAACACTTGTTTTTATAAACATTTTTAGTATCAAAAGCATTTTTGTATTTACCTAAATCAACAAAAATACATTTAAATACATACTTTTTGGAAAAATTGTGATAAATATTTATATCTGACCATCTTATTGCATTCATTGTCATTATTATTGAAGTGATTCTCATTAATATAACGATTTTTAAGGAGTATAAAAAAGTTGAGTATTCTCTATGTAGTCAAAAAATATGTATAATCTGCATGGGCGCATATTAGTATTTTTTGAGTTTTTTAGATTTTTATCTATTTTTGAATAATGTTAGTTAAATTAGTAAAACACTTTTATGATTTATTTTGTTTATGAGTTTTAAAGATTTATAGAATTACTATTGCTTTAGTGGATAGAAAGTTTCCAGGATATTGAAATTAATAAGTAAGAAATAGAATCGAAACAAAATGAATGCAGCATCAATATATACAAGGGTGTATATTGAGGTTGATTGCTATGCTTTCGGCAATCTTGAAGAACATTGTTAGTGTCGCTATAATCTGCAACGTGCAAAAAAAATATCAGGCAGATTCCTAATTACGACTTATAATATGGGATTGTGTCTAAATGTAGAAACATAAAAAAATGCCTAAACTAAAATCTCGTAAGGCTGCTGCTAAACGGTTTCGTGCCACTGGTACGGGTAAAATCGTTCGTCGCAAAGCTTTCAAAAACCACATTCTAGAAAAGAAGACTACCGATAAAAAGCGTAAATTTTCTAAAGCGGTAATCGTTAACGAACGCGATGAAGATAATGTACGTGGTATGCTTCCATATCTACCAAGAAAGTAACTTTCACAAGAAAATTGCAAGATTAAGAGAAATTAAACTATGCCAAGAGTAAAACGCGGTAACGTTGCTCGCAAACGCCGCAAAAAAATCCTTAAACTAGCCAAAGGCTATCGTGGTTCTCACTCTACTTTATTTAGAACCGCTAATCAACAGGTAATGAAAGCGCTACGTTACGCTTATCGCGATCGCAAAAAACGCAAGCGTGATTTTCGTCGTCTGTGGATTGCTCGTATCAACGCTGCTTGTCGTCAACACGGTATGAGCTACAGTAAATTCATGGGTAATTTGAAAAAATCCAACATCGAAATCAATCGTAAAATGTTGGCTCAAATGGCGGTTTTAGACCCTGATGGTTTTACCAAAGTTGCCGAAATGGCTGGTCAGACTAAATAAATGGAAAAGTTCGTAGAAAGAGTTTTAACTCTTATGGTGGGGATTTAAATCCTCACTACGAACTCCTAAATTTATAGGGAAAATTAAAAATAGAATTAGTGTAACTAGTGCTGCAAGTAATGATTGATAGGTTGAGATTACGGTTAGTTTATCGGCAGAATCGGCAATACAATCGGCAGCGTAAGTTACATATAATACTTGATGCTGTAATTTGTCTATGTTTAACAATTTTATTCCTAAGTGCTGGAACATTTTCTGTTTCTGCTGCACCGTTAAAAGAAATTCAACAGCGCGGTTATATTAATATTGCTGTCAAAGAGAACTTTCCACCTTTAGCATTTCGAGACGAAAGCGGTAATTTACAAGGATTAGAAATCGATATTGCACAAAGGTTAGCAACAGACTTATTAGGTAAATCAAAAGCAAGTAATTCCGATAAATTAGATAAAGATAAACTACTTAAATTAAAACCCGTTAGTAATCTGCAGCGACTCAAAGCAGTTACAAAAGGTGAAGTAGATGTAGCGATAGCTAAAGTAACAGCAACACCTTCACGAGAGCGGATAGTAAACTTCAGCATTCCCTACTATTTAGACGGTGGAATTGTAGCCACAAAAGAAGCATCATTTCAAAAGCTAACCGACTTACAAACCAGTAAAATAGCCGTCCTTAAAAACTCCAGCACCATAGCCTCATTAAGATATTATCTCCCTAAAGCAGAATTAGTAGGAGTTCAATCATATTTAGAAGGACAGAGGCTCATTGATAACAACCAAGTCTCAGCCTTCGCAGCCGATATCACCAGTCTGAGCAACTGGGTAAAACAAAATCCGCAATATCGGCTACTACCAACTAAAATATCAACACAACCCTTGTCAGTAGTAATGCCGAAAGGATTGCAATATGATGAACTACGAAGACAAGTCAGCCAATTAATCGGTAGTTATATAGAAAGCGGTTGGTTGAAACAACGAACTCAATATTGGGGATTGCCAATAAACAATTATCAATAAATAATTATCAATTGTACTGGTTTCTAGGTTCAACCTGGAAACTAGTATTAAGAGGCTCTGCCTCCAATTATTGTAACTGATGCAAAATGTCAGCTTCAAAGAACTAAAACAAAAATCGTTAGCAATTCGTAATTTTTTCTTACGATTAATTAGAGTATCCTAATAGTTAACTTACAATAACTGATTACTGGTCATTGATAATTGATAATTGACTATGAATAACGATTTAGCAGTAATTTATCTATCTATTTTCGTAGGCTTACTGTTTATTGCAGTTATAAGCGTTTTTCGTGAAATATTTAAATCTCGCAAGCTAGAAAGTTCTTTTTCTAAATTGCGCTCTAAATTAAAAAAAGAACCGGGTTCGGTAGCAGAATATTATCAATTAGGTAGTATCTATTCTCAGAAAAAGCTTTACAACCAAGCAGTTAACTTGTTTCAGAAAGCAATCAAATCAGCAGAAGCATTAGAAGAAAGAGATACTGAAGTAGAAGATTACATCACCTTAACTTACAACGGTTTAGGTTACGCTTACTTTGCTCAAGAACAGTACGACTTAGCAATTCGTAATTACAAAGAAGCTTTGAAAAGACAACCGGAATACGTTACAGCATTGAACAATTTAGCTCATGCTTATGAACGTAAAAAATTGAACGCTCAAGCTTTGGAAAATTATGAAAAAGCTTTAGAACTTGATTCTAAAAATGCTGTTGCTAAACGCAGGGCTGAATCTTTGAGAAGATTGGTTGCTGCTTAAATCAACACTGTAAAAACCTCACCCCTTCCCCTCTCCTTGTCAAGGAGAGGGGTATTTGGAGAACAGGGTGAGGTTCTTAAACTAAGGTAAATATTTAATTATTTAGAAAGGAAAGACCAGGATTATATTTGTGAAAGATTGGTTCCATTTTCTCTTTATCCCAATCTAAAAAACCATCTTCACGCAAATAATAAGCACCTGTTTCAAAGTATTCAGCAAGAGTTTTCATCATTTTGGTTAGACTTCGATATCCGAAATACAAGTCTAAGTCATGAGCTATATCTATTATCGGTGAATGTTGCTGTTGTTCTCTACTCAATAAAACAGCACAAAAATCACAATTAGAACGAAGAAATGGGAATAGATGTGTATCGCTATAAATTTTAACTTGGTTCGCGTCTAACAATTCAAAAATATTTGGTAAATCTTCATGTTCAAGAATATCAATCTCAACAATACCCAAGTGATATTTTATCGCTTCATCTAAAGACATAAATGCCATTGAAGGATAAGCTATAGATTTTAAATCCTCACCATCTTCTACACCATTTCTCCAACGATATAATTCATAAATCTCTTCGGGTAATTCTAATTCAACATTGGCTAATTTCTCTTGAATTTCTTCATCACTTAAACCCGGTAGAAACGACGCTGCATAATCTGGTCTATTCTCCTCTAACCATTGCATGATTTGGTTAAGAGAATCAGTGAGAATTGACATAAATTTGTTTTGTTTTTTTAGCTGTAAGATTTCAAGATTTTAACTTACAAAATCTTGTATAAAGTTCGCAAAATCTCTCTAAAACCTCTTTCCTCTGCGCTCTCTGCGTTCTCTGCGGTTTAATATTTTTAATTCCGGAAATGGTGCGTTACGGCATTTTCAAAGTGGTAATTAATAATCCAACATAGTAAAGCCGTAACACACCCTAAGAATTCGTTATTATTTAAAATTATTAACAAAAACGTTACTTAACTTATAAATTACTTGAGAAATCTCGAATTGTTAGAAAAATTAACTATTAAATCAACTTCTATTAACTTCGCTTCTTCATAACTAATTATTTTGCGACAATTGAAAACGTTAATAAATTAAAGCACTTATAGTCCAATTTTCGGACAACTTTAGTTCTATAAAACGGAGAACATTTTTCATGAAATTAGCTTACTGGATGTATGCTGGTCCCGCTCATATTGGTACTTTGCGAGTTGCGAGTTCTTTTAAGAACGTTCACGCAATAATGCACGCTCCTCTGGGTGATGATTATTTTAATGTGATGCGTTCGATGCTAGAGCGGGAACGTAATTTTACTCCGGTGACTGCTAGTGTTGTTGACCGTAATGTTCTTGCTCGTGGTTCTCAAGAAAAGGTTGTCGATAACATTACTCGCAAGGATTCTGAAGAAAATCCCGATTTAATCATATTGACTCCCACTTGCACTTCCAGCATTCTCCAGGAAGATTTAGAGAATTTTGTTGAAAGAGCAAGCATGGATACCAAAGGGGATGTGATGCTGGCTGATGTTAATCATTACCGGGTTAACGAATTAGAAGCTGCTGACAGAACTTTACAGCAAGTTGTTAAATACTATATTGAAAAAGCGCGGAAAAAAGGCGAACTTCCGGAGGGTAAGACTGAAAAACCTTCTGTAAATATCATTGGTATTTCAACTCTCGGTTTTCATAATTTGCATGATTGCACCGAGTTGAAGAAATTAATGAACGATTTGGGAATTGAAGTAAACGCGGTTATACCAGAAGGTGCTTCGGTTCACGAGTTGAAAAATTTACCCAGAGCTTGGTTTAATTTGGTTCCATACCGCGAACTTGGGGTACTTTCAGCCAAGTATTTAGAAGCTGAGTTCGGAATGCCTTATGTTGATATTGCTCCGATGGGTGTAGTTGAAAATGCCCGCTGTATCCGTAAAATTCAGCATGTAGTTAACCAGCAAGGTGCGTCGGTAGATTATGAAGAATTTATCAACGAGCAAACTTTACATGTATCTCAAGCTGCTTGGTTTTCTCGTTCGATTGACTGTCAGAATTTGACGGGTAAAAAAGCTGTTGTGTTTGGTGACAATACCCATGCTGCTGCGATTACCAAGATATTAGCCAGGGAGATGGGGATTCATGTAGTTTGGGCTGGAACCTATTGTAAATACGACCAGGATTGGTTCAGAGAGCAGGTTAGCGAATATTGCGATGAAGTGCTGATTACCGATGACCACGGAGCAATTGGAGATGCGATCGCAAGAGTTGAACCTTCAGCAATCTTCGGTACTCAAATGGAGCGTCACGTAGGTAAGCGGTTGAATATTCCTTGTGGTGTAATTGCTGCACCGATTCACATTCAGAACTTTCCTATCGGTTATAAGCCTTTCATGGGTTACGAAGGAACAAATCAAATCGCCGACTTAGTATATAATTCCTTCACCTTGGGAATGGAAGACCACTTATTAGAAATATTTGGTGGACACGATACCAAAGAAGTAATTACCAAAGGAATATCCGCCGAATCTGATTTAAATTGGACAAAAGATGGATTAGCAGAATTGAATAAAATTCCTGGATTTGTTCGCGGAAAAGTGAAGCGAAATACCGAGAAATTTGCTAGAGAAAAAGGTGTTAAAGATATTAACGTTGAAGTACTTTACGCTGCGAAAGAATCAGTTGGTGCTTAGTTAATTGGATTTGTGAATATAGCAATTTTAAATCCTAACTGAAGATTCATAAACCCGGTTTTTAAAAACCGAGTTCGTCTAATTTAGCTTGATTTAAAGTCTCTCGTCATTTTGTGACGGGAGTCTTTTATTGTAGTGTAGGCATCTTGACCACTAAAATATAATAGTGAGTTCTCCAATAATGTTACATGCAATGGAGAAAAAATATGATAAATGAGTCAATATCCTTACAAACAGCAATTGAATATGTTGAAGCTCTATCTACAGAAGAGCAAGATATGCTATTTGAACTTATTAACAAAAGACGTATTGAAAAGCAACGTGAAGAAATAGCCACAAACACAGTCGAGACGCTAGAAGCATTTAAATCAGGTGCAGCAAAACGCGGTAATTTCGCCAAATTAAAAGCATACTTATTAGATAAATAATGAAAACCTTACTTTGAGATAACAGTTTTAAAAAAGCTTTTAAACGAACTGTTCGTAAAAATCCTCAGCTAGAAGATAAAATATTAGCTGTTTTAGAAATGTTAGAAAATTACCCATTTGCAAATTCCTTGAAATCCCATAAATTACGAGGTAAGTTAGACGGATTAGGGGCTTGTTCTGTAGAATATGATTGCCGAATTGTTTATACATTTGAGCAAGATAGTGATAGCAATAATGAAATAATTTTATTAATAGATTATTAATAGATATTGGTACTTATGATGAAGTTTATAAAATTGAAGACTCTAATATTTTTACAATAATTCCTTTAGTCCTCTTAAGAGGACTTTTGCTATTAGATAAGAATTTGCAATCCTCGGCGGGTAAGAAAACTTATCTATCGTGTTAAAATAACTCAAAACAATCAAAACCAGCGGCAAAATTACCGCAATTTCTAATGCTAACTAAAGTAAATTTCATCACGAGCCAAGTAGCTCTGAAGGAGGATGTCTTATGATAATATTTCTAATCAAATACAACCGTTAAAAATTGAAAATCATGCAGCTAAAATCAACGAAATCCGTAAGCTGCAAACTCATCGAACCTATCGCGATTCCACAAAACAATTCTATATAGAAGGTGTCCGTAACTTTATTCGAGTTGTTGATAACAAGTTTGAAATTTCCGCGATTATTTATAGCGAGAAACTGCTGACATCTGTAATTGCTCGCAAATTAGTACGTCAAAATCGTCGCTCTGGAATACCCTGTCTCAACATTTCTCCAGAAAAATTTCGCACTATTTCCCATACAGAAAAAGCTTCCGGTGTAGGTGCAATTGTTCGTCAGCATTGGACAAAACTGCATGAAATTTCTACCCAAGAAAGAACCCGTTGGATAATATTAGAAACAATTCGTTCACCAGGAAATCTTGGTACTTTGATTCGCACCTCCGAAGCATTTGGAAGTACTGGTTTTATATTATTAGGAAACAGCATCGACCCATTTGACCCCAATGTAGTTAGAGCTTCAATGGGTTCTATTTACAACCAGAAATTTATTCGTAGTGGTTACTCCAAATTACACAAGTGGTTGCAAAATCATAACTGTAATGTAATCGGTGCTTCCCCAGACGGTGCAGTTGATTTTCATCAATTTAATTATCCTGCTACAACAATGATTTTTCTAGGAGAAGAACGAAAAGGATTGACTCAACAACAAAGGGATTTGTGTAAACATCTCGTTCGTATTCCCATAGCAAATACAGTTGATTCTCTTAACTTAGCAGTTGCAGGAAGTTTAATGATGTACGAGATTTATCGAACGCGAAATCTGGTTAATTCCTAATATTTTGCACCATATTCCCTCTCCTTAATAAGGAGAGGGATGTCCGTAAGGACAGGGTGAGGTTAAATATGTAATGAACTAAAGCAATAGGAAACCCAAAATCCCCATGTCTATACTTGACGAAAATTCCAATTATTCTTTTCGCTCCTATTTTGAATTATCCAACGATACCGATGAAATATTAGCTGAATTTGACTATCTTTTCACTCGTAAACGTTTGCAACTCCCCAAAACTAATCGTGAAATAAAAGGTTTAATAGAACTACGTAACTCAATTGAAGAAACCATTCCTTATGTAAGTCTCAGCAGCGAAACAGCAAAAAGAGAAATTTTAATTGCACCTGTTTTAAGTCGAGTTGCAGTAATTACCAAGCAACTTTTAAGAATTGAATATCCAGTTAAAGTAAATAACTTACTTCAAGGAAATCTTGATTATTTAATTCAATCTCAACACAGTTTAATTGTAATTGAAGCAAAACGCGATGATTTAACAAGAGGTTTTACTCAATTAGCAGTAGAAATGATTGCAATGGCAACTTTAGAAAAATCACCAGATATAATCTATGGTATTGTGACGATGGGTGATGTATGGGTATTTGGTATTTTAGAACAATGTTCGCGTACTATTACAAGAGATATTACTTCCTATACTTTACCCGATGATTTGGAAGAGATAGTTAAGATTTTAGTTGGGATTTTGGAGTAGTTATTTTAATTATTTAGCACTCTCATTAGTTGTTCTCGTTCCAAAGGAATATCTAAATAATCAAAGTTTTCTTTCATCTGTAATAAAAATTTTAAAAGATACGATGCAGTTAACCGAACTTTCAATCTTTCATCTTCAACTAACGAAAATAGCTTATTAACAAATAATTTGATTTCTCCATAATCTCTCATAGCACATAATATTCTTAAAATATTTGCGACTTGATGCTCGCTCAGCCTAGATTCATCAACAATTGCAAATAAATAATCGTATCCAGATTTCCTAAATTGAAAAATATCTTTTTCAACATCATATGGTAATGTTTTACAATGAAGTCTTCTTATTAGCTTCTCTAATCGATTTATTTCACTGTATTTCATTGTTGGTTAGATAATTACCAAAATGATATTCAAGAATTAATATATCAACGTATCGCCACATAAACCCCCGTAAAGCTCCCCGCTTTCACCCCATCTCCAAAAACATCAACATCCAACTCAATTCTACTCTTAGACTTCCTCTCCAACATCTTAATAAACCTCTCCCAAACCTCCACCGATGGAAACGGACAAACAGCAATAAAATCACCATCAATCGGCTGAAGATATTCTATAGAATTATGCTGAATCACAATTCGAGAAGACAAAGATAAAGCTTGTAAATTAGTATGAACCAAAGTCCAGCCAGCAAGAATTGCTAAAGCTGAAACACTACCACCAAAAACTGTAGAACGATGATTTATATTCGGTGTCAAAGGTGCTGTTAACGTAATCCCATTTTCATCAACTTGTTTAACTTTAACCTCCATACTTTTAGATAAAGGAATATGTTCGTGAAGATAGCTTTCAACTTCTGATGTAGAGGGAAGCATAATTTATTAGATAAACTTCAACTGTAAATTATAAATTTTACTTTGCGTTAAGCTGATTTTGCTATCCTCATTAAAGCAAGTATTTTCGTATTACCTAATACCTTATTTATTTAAATTCATGTTCAACTACACTAATAAACTGATTCAAGGCTGGAAAGAGCAAGTATCTTCCCGATTATCACCTTTACTATCATTAATTTGGGTTGGAGGTTTTGCGATTGCAGCTTTTTGTGTTTGGGGATTTTTTCAGATTGCAGAAAGAGTGTTTTCAGAACAAACTACCGAGATTGATACAGCAATTTTGCAAAGCATTTACGAGCAACACACACCTTTGTTAAATCAAATCATGACTGGGATTACATTTCTCGGTAATGGTTCGACTTTAATTTATCTTAGTTGCATTGTAGGAGTCGTTTTACTAGTTAGTAGAAAATTCGCTAGTGCTTTTACTTTAATTATCGTTGCATCTGGTGGTATTGGTTTAAACTTATGGTTAAAAAATATATTTGCTCGTGTGAGACCAGCTTTGTGGGAAAGAATTGTAGATGCTACTAATTATAGTTTTCCTAGCGGTCACGCAATGGTTTCGTTAGTTGTTTACGGTTTTATCGGTTATTTACTAATAGCTAACTTTCGTTCTTGGAGCAGTGTAATTTTATTTTTTACAACTTTATTAATTTTAGCAATTGGTTTCAGTCGTCTTTATTTAGGAGTTCACTGGCCAACAGATATAATTGCTGGATATGCTGCTGGTTTAGTATGGTTAATTAGCTGTATTCTCAGTTTAGAAATCTTACAGTTCCTGTTCCGTAAAAATAATCAAGAACCTGTTAGCGATTAATTCAAAATTACTTAGTTAGCTAGATTTCACCCCTCTCCTTGACAAGTAGAGGGAACGGGGGTGAGGTTTTTTCTTTAATAACGAAAGGAAACGGAACAAGGTTCTAATTAATTAAAATCAAATTATGAAATCAATTTTCATTAAGTTATGGTACTGAAATACCACTGAGTCCAAACTTAATATATATTCAACTGATTCATAAATACTATTGTCAAAAACTACTTTACAGATTAGAACTACCAGTACTTTAAACTACGCTTAAGCATAGCTATCATATAAAGATACTATTTTCTAAAATAGATATAAAAATTATTTATTTGATATTTATACTGATAAAGCAAATAAAAAATATAATAAAAATTACAATACAAATCTATTACTTAGACAACATAAAAGGAAAAATCAATATATTTTGATTGAACCGAAGTATTTCCCGTTACTAAATAAAAATAAGCACATAATAAACCTTAAAAACCCTTATATAAAAACTGGCGAGTGCATGGTAAATTTTTCAAATCCGTTGTCTGCAATTTCCGCCCTACATAATGCATTTGCACTATCTAAAGCCAGAGCATCTAGAAGAATTAGTCAATAGTAGTGGCATTGATTTACACCTAGTAAAACTGAATTTTCGCTCTCTTGAAGACAAAAATGCTTACGATTATCTATTTATTTCCGAGCTTATTCCCCGTACAAATACTGGAATAGTCAGAAGCTCTTGGCTGGAGCGTTATGCTCACGTCAATGCTGGTGGTTGGTGGTGTTCTGGGGTTGATGTGCTGAATAATTGGCACATGATGGAATGGGGATGCTTCAAACCAAACCAACCTCGTATAAATGAAAAAGGTAAGTTTATTAAATACGAACATCCTCCTTGTACCCCGACAAGGATATTTTGTCTGAGAGTACCGTTACAAATGTGGGAACAGGTAGCTCAGAGGTATAACGTCAAGCTACCCGAAAATATTACAGTTGCTGAAGATGGTGCTGCTGTCGGTTTCTGGAAATGGGTGATGGAACATAATATCCCCGTCATCATCTGTGAAGGTGTCAAGAAAGCAGCAACCCTATTATCTCAAGGATATGCAGCGATTGGAATTCCTGGGATTACCAGCGGTTATAGAGTTATTAAAGATAAATTTGGTAAAGTTATTCGTCGTCAATTGATTGCGGATTTAGCAGCTTTTACGATTACTAAACGTACTATTCATATTTGTTTTGATTTTGAAACAGAACTTAAAAAAATTAACGCTGTAAACAATGCGATATCTCAACTTGGTTTATTATTTCAAGAGAAAAATTGTCCGGTTCAAGTAATTGAGCTTCCGGGTATGGAGAAGGGTGTTGATGAATTTATTGTGGCAAAAGGTGAAGTTGCTTTCGATAAAATTTATCGTCAAAGTTTGGATTTAGAAATTTATCTTGCTCACAGTAAACCCCATACTAATTTAACTATGACCGCAGCACTGACTGTCAATCGTCGTTATTTAGGTGAGATACCTTTTCCGACTTCGGGATTAGTGGGTGTAAAGTCAGCAAAAGGAACTGGAAAAACTACAGCATTACAAGAAGTTGTTAAACAAGCATTGAATAGAAATAAACCTGTTTTATTAATTACTCATAGAATCCAGTTAGGAAAATTTCTATGTGAAAAAGTTGGGATTAAATGGGGTTTTGATTATCAAGAATGGGGAATTCAGAATAGAGGATTATGTATTGATTCGCTTTGGAAACTAAATCCTTCTGACTGGGAAGGAGCGATAATCATTTTAGATGAGGTAGAACAATCTTTATGGCATTTATTGCACAGTAATACCTGTAAAGATAAACGAGTCAAAATTTTAAAATTATTTCAGCAGCTAATTTCTACTATTTTGACAACTGGAGGATTAGTTATTGCTCAAGATGCCGATTTATCAGATGTTTCCTTAGAATACCTGCAAAGATTAGCGGGAATCGAACTAACACCTTGGGTTGTTGTTAATCAGTGGAAACCGGAAAAAGCTTGGGATGTAACTTTCTATGATTCTCCCAATCCAACACCGTTAATTCAACAGTTAGAATTAGATTTACTTGCTGGAAGAAAATGTTATGTTACTACCGATAGTCGTTCCGGACGTTACAGTAGTGAAACCATCGAGCGTTATCTGAAAGAACGTTTAAATAAGTTACGACATTTGTATCCGAAAACTTTAATAGTCAGCAGTCATACTACTAATACACCGGGACATGAAGCAGTTGATTTCGTAGCAGCTATTAATCAAAAAATTCCCGAATACGATGCTGTTTTTGTAACTCCCAGTCTTGGTACGGGAATTAGTATAGACGTGCAGCATTTTGATAGAGTTTATGGAATATTCCAAGGAGTAATTCCAGATTCCGAAGCTAGACAAGCATTAGCGAGAGTAAGAGATGATGTCCCTCGTGTTGTTTGGTGTGCAAAACGAGGAGTTGGTCTGATTGGTAGCGGTAGTAAAAACTATCGTTCGCTGTCTTTTTGGTATCAAGAAAATCAAAAAGAAAATCTGGCTTTATTGAGTCCAATGCACAAAATTGATGTTGATTTACCTTTAGTTTATGACCCAATTCATTTACGAACTTGGGCAAAATTATCTGCAAGAGTCAATGCTTCAATTAACTTTTATCGTCAATCGATGAAAGAAGGTTTGACCGCTGAAGGTCATAATTTGTGGGTACGTACTAACGATAGACAAAAAAACATTATTCGAGATTTACGTTATGCATTTTTAGCCACCGATAAAGATGATTTAGTAAATAGAAGAAGATTAATTTTAGAAATTGTCAAAGTCAAAAAAGACTGGGAGCAAAGCAAGAGGAAATCTCAAGAAATCAATAATAATATCAAAAAAATTAAACAGCAAAACCAGCTAGCAGTAGCAACAGCAGTAACCAATGCTCCAGATATAGATTATCTGAAATACGAACAGCTATTAAAGAAACATTCTCTTACAGATAGCGAACGTCATACAATCAATAAATACTTTCTCAGAAAAAGATATGGTGTAGAAATCACACCGCAGTTAAAATTACAAGACGATAGAGGATATTATTATCAACTGCGAACACATTATTATTTAACTCATTCCAGCGACTATTTTCATATCCGAGATAAACAAGAATGGAATCAACAGTTATCTTGTGGTGAAGGAAAAGTTTTTCTCCCCGATTTAAAAATTTATACTCTGAGAATAGAAGCTTTACGAGTATTAGGTGTTTTACAACTGCTTGAACCCGGTAGAACCTTCAGCGAGAATGATGCCGATTTGATATTGCTAAAAAATACCGTATTGCAATGCAGCAAACATATTCAAAGAGCCTTAAATATCAATTTAGCAGTAGAAAACGAACAGGTTTCAACAATTAAAATTATTCGGAGATTATTTAATTTATTAGGCTTAAAACTGAAGCGAGAAAATAATATATATCGTATCGATAGAGAAGCCCTAAATGATGGAAGAAACAAAGTATTTGCTGTATGGTGTCAGCGAGATGAATTGATGTTGACGCATTTGAAAAATGTCGCTGATTCTCAGTTTAAAAGTCAAAGTTTAGAGGTCAAAGGTGAAAGAATTATGGACTTGAGTCTTTAATAGTGTCTAAATAACTAGAAACCCGATTTTTTCAAAAAACCGGGTTTCTTAAATATTGATAACTGATAACTGATAACTGAAATTACCGATTCCTTTCATACCGAGGACGACAAGGAGTACCCCAACAAACCTGTGCGTTTGGCATATCTGTCAAAACACTACTTCTAGCACCAATGACAGCATTTGCTCCAATTGTCACTCCTGGTGCGACAAAGCAATCTGTAGCCACCCAAGCACCATTACCAATAGCAACTTTATTAATCTTTAAACCGAAAGCTGGGTCCTTGATATCGTGGCTACCAGTACAGATATAGCTTTTTTGCGAGACTACACAGTGAGAACCGATATGAATTTCATCAAGACTATACAAAACCACATCATCACCAATCCAACTGTAATCATCAATCGTTACTTTCCAGGGATAGGTAAAACGCGCAGTAGGTCGAATCAATACACCTTTGCCAATACGTGCGCCAAACAAACGTAATATAGCACAGCGTATACCACTCATATTATGCAGAGTCAGGGGGAAAGTAATAGCCTGTACGAACCACCATAAAAATACATACCAACCCGCACGTCCCCGGTCAAAGTCAGATTGGTCATATTTACGTAAATCTACGAAAGGTTCGGCATCTAATGAAACGTGAATCTGGGATTGAACATTGGACATCAGGATTTTGGATTTTGGATTGTGGATTAAAAAATGTAAAGACGTAGCAGTGCTACGTCTCTTAGAAGTTATGAGTTAGGAATTAAGAGTTAGCGGAAAGTTTGGGGTGTCGGTTTCCGTCCCCAAAACTTTCCAAGACGAAGTTAGAAATTGAAAGTTTTTCTACCCCCTCTTCCCTCTCTTCCCCCTCTACCCCCTCTCAATCAAGTAGCTGACTGACTAACCTTCCCCGAAATAGTAGGCTGGGGATTTTTTGAAGCGTTGACGGTATTCAAACTACCACCACAGCTACGAAGTTCGTAGAGTTTTACACCGATTTGATATTCGTACTGACTCAAAAGTCTTCCATAAATATATCCAGCTTTTCCATCTAAGAAACCACGCTGAATTATGTAGAACAAAATAAAGCGTAAAAATGGCTTGAATGGTAATCTAACCCAAATTTTCTTTAAGAAACGCTTGCGCTGTACCGCATCACCAAATAAGCTCGCACCGATAGTACCGTCATCACCTTTACCGGTGAGTAAGTTGTAATAAACGCGAGCTTCCCAATTTGAATAACGATTGTGTCTGGCTAACCAGTGGTAAAGGTCGCGGAAATCTTCGTGAAGCATATCTTCTTTTAGATATCCCACCTTATTACTTAAAACAACATGTTCGTGAACTTCGTTGTCACCAGTGTTGGGAATATCTTCTGTATTTAAGTTTTCGTAACGACCTTCTTTATGCTTGAACAAACGCAAATTCCAATCGGGGTATTTACCACCGTGGCGAATCCATTTACCCAAGAAAAATACGCGGCGATTTAGATAATAACCACTGTACTCTGGGTTTTCAATCGCTTGAGCAATTTCATCCCAAAGTTCGGGAGTAATCCGCTCATCACAGTCTACTATCAATACCCATTCATTGCGAAAAGGTAAGTTTTCTAAAGACCAATTTTTCTTTTTTGGCCAGCCTCCGTTAAACTCAAACTGTACAACTGTTGCGCCTAAACTTTCCGAAATTTCAATACTTCTATCGGTACTCTGAGAATCTACAACGAAAACTTCATCCGCTCTAGAAACGCTTTTTAAACAAGCAGTTAAATTCGCTTCTTCGTTCTTAGCCGGAATTAAAACAGAAACTGGAATTTTAGAAGACATATAATTATATTTTAGTTGTTAGATGTTAATTGTTAATTGTTAGTTGTTATAGGATTACTATTTGATTATTGAAAAACACGTAGGGTGTGTTGCTTGCTGCGCGCAACGCACCATTGGGTCTTGGTTTCGGTGCGTTAGGCTAAAGCCGTAACACACCCTACAAATACCTAATTTTATATGTCCTATCGGACACGCTACGCTAACAGAAATCAAACCGGATTCCTATAGTTGTTAATTGTTAGTTGTTAATTGTTAGTTGTTAGTCATTAATTAAACCACTTTCACCCGGAGGGTGTGGATCATCAACTATCCACTATCAACTATCAACTATCCACTATCCACTATCAACTAACTACTTTTTCTTGATAAAAGTCCCTGAATAGCTGCGTTTAAATATCCTATTTGACCGTAAGCATAAACAAGTTTATCAAAGCGTTCTGCTGGGTCAGAATAATGTTGCAATGCTTTATATAAACCACGTATAAATCGTTCGCCACCGCGCTGCAACTGTCCCGCACCGGCTTTACCGGCGAGTTGTTCTCGGTAACATTCGCTTATACCTTGCCACCAGCCTCTACTAATAAACCATGAGCGTTTAAGACGCTCTGGAGAAACATTATGAGCAACTAAAGCATTAGGAAGGTAAGCTACTTCCCAACCCTTTTCTAATGCTAACTCGGTCATTTGCAGTTCTTCGTTAGAAAGTAAGTTTTTACCAACTCTTCCAAGATTGGTGTCAAAACCTCCAATATCATCCAAAAAACTACGCCTTATCGAATAATTCAAGCCTCTGGGAGTCTGACCTGGATTTTTGATATTAACAATACTTTCCCCTAAATCGTAAGCTCCCAAATTACCGGCTAATCCGGGTGATAGCCAACGGGGTGGGTTAACTTTATCGGGCCACAGCAATGTAACTTTACCACCAGCAATTGCCAACCTAGAGTTACTTTGATAAGCTCCGTAAAGTTCTTGCAACCAGCCTTCGCTTGCTACAGCATCGTCATCTAGATATGCTAAAATTTCGCCACCGGAAGCTTTAGCACCTGTATTACGAGCTACGGATAAACCAAGAACAGGCTCGTAAATATACTTAAGGCGAGAATTATCAAGCCTTTGCTCTACGACTTGCTTAGTATTATCTTTTGACCCATTATCTATGACTACCACTTCAAAGCCTTGAGCAAAATTCTGCGATAAAAGGCTATCTATGGCAGCGCCCAGATAATTATCTCGATTGTGAGTACAGATAATGGCAGAAATTTGCGTGTCTGGCATTTTTATTGCAATTTTAGAGAGAGCCGAACAAAGAACTTTATTTACGCTAATTGATTGTAGCTTTATCGCTATTACACAAAGCGGAATTATAAAAATTCAATATCCGTCTACACAGAATCTTAACCAAAATTTTTATACATACCAACCGAGTTTTTTCGGATATAAGTTTGATTGAGTTTGATTTACCAATAAAATTTCATTTTTGCTGTTTTATATGACCGTGCAGAACTACTAGAGTTTCCGCTAATTGATTTAAGCGATTTTCGAGTTTCTGCTTGCGTTCTAGGTATTGGCGTAACTGTTGATAGCGAGCAATAGCCATGCTGACACCGGGAACTTGTTCAGGTGGACAAAGACGAGACCAAACTTCACCCGAAGCATCCAAACCGCATAATCGATAGCCAGCACGAGAAGATTCAGATGGGGTTTTCGTTTCCTGTGCAGCACAAATTTCTTCGACGTAATCCATTAACTGGTCAACTTCAGCATGACGAAGAGTTGCAGTAGCTTCTGGTTGTGGTTTAACTGTGTGAGATTCCAGCCAGCCATTAACAATCGGTCCTTGTAAGTATAAATCTTGAATCTGTCGCAAAACTTTGTGTAATTCAGTCTGCCAACCAGCAACAATTTCTTGAATTTCCTGCAATACATTAGACGCTAACGCAGGATTAGGAGCGTTTCGGTGACTGCTAAAGCTAGGCGTTTTAAATTTAGGAAGACTTGGTGCTTTAATGTCCTCATCTTGTGCGGAGAAAGCCTGAACTGAGTTATCTTCATGATAGTTTTCAGGAATTTCTTGGTTAGAAACATGTTCAACAACATCTTCTGATGACGATTCCGTTACAACTTCACTCTTATCACTTGCAGGAGGGGCACCAATGCGAAATGATAAAGACTCTTGAAGAGAAATATTATCATCGCCATTCTCGTCAAGAGGGTTTGTGACGCGAATGTCTAAATCCTGCAAAGTTTCCTCAATACGCTTTAATCCTGCTTTCATATTCATATTCGTTGAAACTTCATGTCTTTGTGCAGTTATACAATGCAATAGCCAGACTGAGATTGAACTTTAAAGTCTACTCTTGCCATTGGTCGCATTGACCCATATTGTTGTATTTTTATCTATTAAAAGTTATTTACAACCAAAAATCACAACTTCGAGTAAAAAATATAGAAACAAATAAAAAGTTAAATTAACCCTACCTTATTAAAGATACTGAGGAAAAGGTTTTGAGTAAAGTTATCCTTGTCACTGGACCTACACGCTCCGGAAAAAGCGAATGGGCAGAAACTCTAGCAAACCAGTTTAATAAAAAAGTGGTCTATGTAGCAACAGCACTCGTACCCCAAGACGACGAACAATGGCAGCAACGTATTAAACAACATATAAATCGTCGCCCTAAAAACTGGACAACTTTAGAAGCACCTTTTGATTTATCAGCAACTTTGAGCGATGCTAAGCCGAATACAGTCATGCTAGTAGATTCTCTTGGTACGTGGGTCGCAAATAATATCGAAAAAGACGATACTGATTGGCTGAATATCGTTGAAGAATTCTTAGAAACAGTAGAACTAGTTGTCGCAGAAATTATTTTTGTAGCCGAAGAAACAGGATGGGGAGTTGTACCAGCTTATCCCATCGGTCAAACCTTCCGCGATAGGCTTGGTTCATTAACCCGCAAAATAGGCGTAATTAGCCAAACAACATACCTAGTCACCGCAGGACACGTTTTGAATCTCAGCGTACTTGGTAATCGTTTACCGTTTTGAAGGGAGTAGGGAGTAGGGAGATGAGGAGATAGGGAGATGGGGAGAAGAATAAATAATTATTACCCATTACCCATTACCCATTACCAATTCCCAATCCCCAATTCTTAAGCGTTTATTAATAATTTTCAATCCAAAATCCAAAATCTAAAATCTAAAATTAGAATATGGCATCTAAAACAGAAGTTAAAAGATATCTAGCTCATTGGTTTCAGCTAGGTAAGAGAATTGTGATAAATAACGGTGCGGCTAGCTTGCAGCCCGTTAAAGTTGTTAATGGCGAAAGCTACAGTGATGAGTTTGAGCAGTGCTGGCAGAAAATTCTCTCATCTAAATCAGGTGAATGTTATCTTGAAGGTACTCAACAAACAGTTGCCGAATTACTTTCACCTGAATGGGATATGGCTTCTTGCTCGCGTTGTGAGATGCCAGTACCTCAGAAGAATTTAGGTATGCCGTCTTTATCATGCCCTTGCAATGATATATCAAATTGGCCAAATACCGAACTTCCAGCACCACGAGAACCTGTTAAGTCTCAAAACCAATTAACTAAAATTCGTGACAGTCTCTTAGCAAACAAGTCATCCCAAAAAACAGATTAATCATTGATTAACATAAACATTGATATATTCTTTTTTAAAGGCTCAGTCAGATGGGCTTATTTTTTTGAAGTAGTAGATTTATTTCGTATTTCTTACTCCCTACTCCCTATTTCCTTACCTAATCCAGTTAATTAAAAGACTCTTCTAAGAAAGTGTCATTATATAAAAGACGGTAAATTAGTTAAATTAAGCTATAAAAACAAAAACACGATATAAAAGCTGTGCAGATAACATTTTTAGGGACGAGTTCTGGGGTACCCACAAGGTCGCGTAATGTGTCCAGTGTTGCTCTAAGATTACCCCAAAGAGCAGAATTATGGTTGTTTGACTGTGGTGAAGGTACTCAACACCAAATATTGCGGAGTGATTTGAAAATGAGTCAACTCTGCCGAATTTTTGTGACTCATATGCATGGTGACCACATATTCGGGCTGATGGGTCTTCTTGCTAGCTGTGGTTTAGCTGGTAATGTACGTCACGTTGATATTTATGGACCACAAGGATTAAACGAATATTTACAAGCTTGTAAACGTTATTCTCATACCCATTTTTCCTATCCCGTGAAGGTTCATGCTGTTCGTCCGGGGGTAGTTTACGAAGATTCTGAATTCAAAGTCAGCTGCGATATTTTGCATCACCGAATTACAGCTTATGGTTATCGAGTAGAAGAAAAAAATCGAGCGGGAAGATTTGATGTGGAAAAAGCCAAAGCTTTAGAAATTCCACCAGGTAGAATCTACGGTCAACTCAAACGGGGTGAAACCGTAACGTTAAAAGATGGAAGAGTTATTAACGGTTCTGATTTATGCGGACCTACAGAAATTGGACGCAAGGTAGTGTATTGTACCGACACAGTTTTCTGTGAAAACGCAGTAGACTTAGCCAAAGATGCTGACGTATTGATTCACGAAGCTACTTTTGCTCATCAAGACTCACAAATGGCTTTCGATAGATTACATTCTACATCTACAATGGCAGCCCAAACAGCACTTGCAGCAGGGGCACATAAGTTAATTATGAGTCACTTTAGTCCTAGATATGCTCCAGGAAATGCGATTCAATTAAAAGATTTACTCGAAGAAGGTCAAGCAATTTTTCCCAACACCAAAATGGCTTACGATTTCATGACTTATGAAGTACCGAGAAGAAGGGAACCAGTTAAGAGTTAAGAGTTAGGAGTTAGGAGTTAGGAGTTAAGAGTTAGGAGTTAGCATTTAGCGGTGAATAGCTAGCATCAATAAGTAAATTATTCTCTCTACTTATTACTCATTACTCCTTACTCGCTACTTTAATAATCTTCCCATGCCCAATCCCCTATTCCCAACCCACAACCTTTTTCAGAAATCTTTATACTTGATATAGAACAGTTTTTCACTCACAGGAGGGTCGAGAAATGGCTCCCAATCCCGCTATCATGCAAGCTGTGGAAAAGTTGGATTACCGTGTCACTGTTGGTGATGTGGCTCAAACAGCTGGATTAAATATTGAAATGGCGAATCAGGGTTTGTTAGCGCTTGCAACTGATGCTGGGGGACATTTGCAAGTTGCGGATACAGGTGACATAGTTTACCTTTTCCCACGTAATTTCCGTAATGTATTAAAAAATAAATATTTCAAATTACAGTTACAGGAATGGTGGAACAAGGTCTGGAAGATTTTATTTTATTTAATCAGAATTTCTTTTGGTATTGTTCTAATTCTTTCTATTGCTCTAATTGCTATTTCTATTACTATCATTCTTAGTTCTATGTCTGACCGTGATGATGATAGAGGTGGTGGTTTTGGTGGTGGTATCGGTTTTTTCTACATCCCAGATTTATTTTGGTTCTTCAGTCCAAATTACAATACTGGGTATCACAGCCACGGACGCGGAAGACCACGCGAAAAGAGCGATTTAAATTTTTTGGAAGCTGTATTTTCGTTTTTATTTGGGGATGGCAATCCTAATGTAAATCTGGAAGAGCGTCGCTGGCAAGAGATTGCAACTGTAATTCGTAATAACAATGGTGCGGTAGTAGCCGAACAAATTACACCTTATCTAGATAATCTTGGTGAGAATTATCAACAGCAATACGAAGATTACATGCTGCCGGTTCTCACAAAATTCAATGGTAAACCAGCGGTAAGTCCTGAAGGTGAAATTGTATATTCTTTCCCCGAATTACAAGTAACCGCTAAACAAAATACTAAACAATCAATTCCTACTTTCCTCAGAGAATTTTCCTGGAAATTTAGTAAAGCAACTTCTTCCCAAGTAATGCTAAGTGCTGGATTAGGAGCAGTAAATTTTATCGGCGCTTTGATGTTGGGAGGATTGTTAAGAGATGGTACTATAGCCAGAGAAATTGGTGGACTAGTTTTGTTCGTAGAAGGTATCTACGGCTTACTGCTGGCTTACGGAATAGGTTTTCTGGCAATACCTTTAATCCGCTACTTTTGGATACAATGGCGTAACGAAAAAATTGGCGATCGCAATCGTCAGCGTCAGTCACGAGCCAAGCTGATAGCGAGTGCAGACGAAAAGCTACAGCAAAAAATAAACTACGCACATCAGTTTGCCACAAACACAGTTATCGACAAAGACAACTTAGCTTATTCCACAGAAACCAACTTAATTGAGCAAGAAATAGAAAATTCCGATAAAATCGACGCAGAATGGCGAAGACGGTTGGAAGAAGGGAAGTGAGAGAGACAAGGGGACAAGGAGAGAGGGGGAAGAGGGGGTAGAAAATGGAGTGAGAGAGGGAGAGAGTGAGAGAGCGAGGGAAATATCATACTTCTTACTCATTACTCATTACTCATTACTCTCTACTTATTACTCCTAACTCCTAACTCTTAACTCCTAACTATTTTCCCATACCCAATTCCCAAATTACTTAACCTGTATTGGAGCTAAAGCAACGTTTCTATAGTAATGATTCAAAATTTGTAGGTGGTTGTAACCTTGAGTCGCTAAATACCTGGCTCCGTATTGACTCATTCCTAAACCATGTCCCCAACCGCGCCCTTGCAATACAAATGTATTATCATTGCTTTTGTTAACGACGAAGCGGGTACTGTTAAGCTTGAGTGCTGTACGAACCTGTTCTCCTTTTAGCTCTTTAGTACCTTTTTCACCGACAATCCGCAATTTTTTAACGCTGTTGTAGTCTGAAAGCTCTACAGGTTTAATTTCCTTGATATCGCCGATTTCAGGAAATTTTTTACTTATTTGTGCAGATGAAAAACTTTTCTGCCATTGGCATTTAGGAGCAATTTTAGCAAGATTTGGGGTATTCAAATCGAAGTCTGGGACTGCACGTAGGTAAGCTAATTTATTACCCCAAACATCTTCGACATTTTCGGTATGTCCACCAGAACAAGCATGAAATACCGATTCAATAATTTGATTATTATGGGTTAATACTTGCCCTGATGTTGCATCTACTGCAGCATAAATATTAGGATGCTCTTTGGCAACCCCTTGATATATCTGCCATTTATCGGGACTTGCTCCGACATCATACAGAGGATTGCTTTGCTGTCTTTGTCTTCTGTAAAGTGCATAACTACGAGCGGCTATGGCTTGAGCTTTTAGTGCTTCAGGATGCCATCTTGCATCCATTTCACCACCTAGTACGCTGTAGAGGTATTCTTCCAAATCAATCCAGTTGACTGCGGTAAGTCCTTTCTCTGTAGGTATAACTAAGGTTCTACCGCGATACCACTTATCACCAATATAAACAAATCCTTTACCTTTAGGTTCAATCCAGAATAAAGGAGATTTCCACTTATCTAAAGCGACTCCACCGGAAACTGCTTGAGCGTAGTAAGCTTCTCTTGCAGGTAATTCTCCTAAAGAACGTCCGTTACCATCTTTGATAACCGCAGCTGTGGAACTGCCAACTTTGACTTGCTTCACATCCTGTTTAATTGCTACACGCAAAATTACCGATGCTTGTGCTGGGACAATTAAAAACATCCACAACAGTACTCCGAGCCACCAATGGCGTACTTTTATCTGAGATAACATCGAAGGATTGTTAAATGGAAATTTCATGCTACTTACTAGTAATCTTGTTAGATTTATATATTTGACGAATATACAGACAGTAGTTTCCCGGAAACCCGGTTATTAGTTTAATAAAACGCAGACTAATTAAGCTAGCAATAATTATATAGTTTTTTTATTATCAGGTATAGCTTGGTTTGATATTATTAATTGTTTGTGCCTATACAAATTCATCATCTAAATAATAATCGGGCTTATCATTATTCGGGATGGTAATAAAAGGAGTAGGGAGCAGTAAACAGGGAATAAAAAATACTATTCATTGCTGGCTGCTAAACATACATTCTCTGCGATTTACTAGCTTCATTAGCAATGATTCCCACTAAATTCAAGTTATTTAAAATTTCTACAGCTTGAATCAATTCACTTTGCTTAATTTTACCCATACGTCCCACCATAATAATACTGTTACATAGGGAAGCTAAAATTCTGGCATCTACGGTATCTAAAATCGACGAAGCATCTATCAGGACTAAATCATAGTTACGGGTAAATATTTCTAGTAGTTCTTTCATTCTTCCAGAGGTAAGTAATTTAACTGTATCATCTGGGACTGGTCCAGCAGTTAAAACGTCTATGGCAGGATGAACTGGTTGTACGTAATCATTAACTTTACTATTTCTATCTTCTAATAGTAGTAAAGATAGTCCCCAATCGTTGGAAAGCTCTAGAATTGAGTGTAATGAGGGATTTCGCAGATTAGCATCAATCACCAAAACTCGCTGGTGCATTTTAGCTGCACTCACCGCTAATCCTAATGTTGAGGTTGATTTTCCTTCACCACTAAGGGCTGAAGTTATCATCAATGTTTGACAATGCAAGGGATACTTCAGTATTTGAATATTCTGGTAAGCCATATCTAAAGTTTCGTGAGCAGGGAAGTGGGTAATGGCTTCGGAAAAAGATGAGTAGCTAGAATTGCTAAAAACAACTGGTAAATTGAAAAGTTTTTTTCTTCCCCTACAAGGAAGTTTGGGAATTCTTCCGAGCAAGCGCAGATTCGTAAATTTGCTTAATTCCTCAGCGGTGTAGATAGTGTCATTAAATAGTTCTAAAATCAAAGCTAATGCAATACCCAAAACCGGACCTGTAACTGCACCTGCTAACAGAAATAACAATCTGGAACTACCAGTTTTGGTTCCTAATTCAGGTTCTTCAAGTATTACCCAATCAAATCCTCCTTGAGCAATTTTAAGCGCTAAATTTTGACGTACTTCCATTAACCGTGCCAAAGTTTTACGGTTAGTTTCTACTTCTGGTAATAAGCGATTATATTCAGCAATTAAAGCAGGATATTCGTTTAATTCAGAACGCAGTTGTCTTTCAGATTTCATCAAACTTTGTTGATTTGCGCGCAAACCGAGCGCTTCTGTCTGCAATTGAATTAAATTTTCGACTAATTTTAAATCTGTTTGTGCAAGCTGTCCTTTTGTCAATAGTGGCTGAGATGAATCGGTTGTATTTACTTTATCTCCCAAGCTTCTTCCCGCTTCTTGTTGTAATAAAACCAGTTGACTTTGACGCTGTTGTAAAAGTTTTTGTACGGTGGGAGAATTATCTGTAAACCTTTGTCTTTCCTCTGTCAAAGCTAGTTCTGTCTTTTGAATTTCATCTAGCAGTGATTGGTAACGAGTTGATTGACTAAGACGGGAAGATACCAAAGCATTTTGAGGTCGGTCAGCTATTTTTTGCTGTAAATTTCTATATCTCGCTTCTATATCTTGTAACTGAGCAGTGGTAGTATCAAGCTCTTTTCTAATTCCAGCGATATATTCTAAAAGAATTGTACTTTGTACTTGCGGGTCTACTATTATGTTGTATTTTTTACGAAATTTTTCTAAGCTTGCTTCAGATTCGATTACCTGCTGTTTTATTTTGGGAAGTCTTTCGTTAACAAAAGCTAAACCTTTTGATAAACGTTCTTCTTGCTGTTGTTTATTAAAATCTTGATAAACTTTTTGTAGTGCATTGAGTATTTGATAGGCTTTTTGTGGATTTTTATCTTTAAAAGAAACTTCAAATACTTCTGAAGGAGTTTTTCTAATTCCAGTTCCTGTTTGCAACTGAGTAACGGTGAGAGGACTTTTTTCTCCCTTATAACCTTTAATATCTTCTACGGTAATATTTGGGTAGGTAGGACGAAGCATTTCAACTGCTCTTTGAATTAATTTTTTGCTTCGCATTAACTGTAACTGAGCAGTATAATCTACCACTTCAATGTTAGAGTCAGTAAAATTATTATTTAAACTATTTTGATTGTTATTAGCTTTTACACCTTGATAAAGATTGGAACTGACTAACATTTGCATCGAGCTTTCACGCATCGGTTTTATGACTGTAGATAAAATAGTCGCAACCGACATTACAATACTTGCAACACCCAAAATTAGCCATCTTCGGCGATATATTATAGTAGATAGCTGTCTAATATTTACAGCTTCTTGTGGGGAGCTAATTACCATTTGTCTTTTCTCTAGACCTGTCTCAAGCACCACAAAAGACCTCTCAAATCAAAATACTATTTTTTATTAAATTCAGCGCAAAATAGATAATTTTTATACATCCAGTTTGCTATTAAAAGCAGTTGAATAAATGTGTTTTAGATGAATAATTTATCATATATTAGTGCATATAATTCAGAATTATTTTCCATTGTCTCAAAATATTAACTTTTTACTGACCCGGATTATAAAGAATTTAACTATAACGCTCAGCCCCTCCAGCTATCTTTATGAACGAAAGTGGTATATTCAATTCAATTGAAAATTGCTGTCGTTAATTTTTTACAAAAATGAATCTATACTTTATCTGAGCTATTTTTAAAAACTCTAACCCCAGAAATAATTATGAAAACTAATATTTATAAATTTATTAATTTATTAATCAATCAGTTATAAATAGAAAGATATTATGATAAATTATGCAAGCTGGCTGTGGATTATAGCGCTTCTCACTCTATTAAAGTACATCTAAAAACCTCACCCCCAACCCCTCTTCTTATCAAGGAGAGGGGGGTAGAATGCAGCTTTACTAGGGTGATATCAAACTGTACCTCAGTTGCTTGATAAAATCTATAATAGTTTCTAATAATCAGATATTTAAATTGGTTATGATTGTTTGGTAGTAGAGCAAAAAACTTTATAGCTCAAGTAGTATAAAATATTTATCGAAAATTTTATCTGAAATTTTATCCAAAAGAAGAACTAACATCGTTGACAAGCTGATTCAAGAACTCTAAGTGTCCTCGACTGTTTACAGTTAGTTTATCTATTCTATTAAAATCAAATTTATTTCTTGCTTGCAGAATATTCTTAGGATTAGATAAAAACGCGGCAACTTTAAATCGCTTATCGACCGGATTCCAAACTGCAAAATCTGCTCCTATACTACTCAAAAATGCTTCTGTTTTACCAGAACCACCCAGGCTATAAAATGGTACACCTAATGCAATCGCTGTTAATCCTAGATGCAATTTGTATGAGACAACTAAGTCAAGTGAACCAAGAAATTCAAGAGTTGACTGAGGGTCTGAATATACATGATATTTTATATTACTAGATAGTTGTTTGGGTCGCAACTCGCTATTTATTGATGATGATGGTAGATATGTTTTTATAAAATGAAAAATAATATCTCTTCTGACAGATGCGATAATGCTAAGCTGAAAAGCCAGCAATTTACACTGTACGGTATTAGGAATATTGATGCCAACATTAATAATCTTTTTTTGGTTATTGATTTTATTATTGATTTGATTATTTAACTTTTTGCTTTTGCGAGGAATTTGCCAAAATTCAGATACCGAAAGTAATACATCTGGGTAGTAAACAACTTCTTTTTCAAAATGTGCCAATAAAGCTTTATCTGACTCCAATCTAACGCTGCAAGATTGACACATATCTCCTTGAAAAAATTGTCGTCTCCAGTATGAGAGCGAAGCATTTTCTCCCAAACCTTGTCCACCGATAGAAATAGGATATACTGGGCAATTTTTCTCAATACTAGCTTTATGTAATTGGCGAAAATCTTCTTCAAAAGATGCAGAAAAGTTTTCCACAAGAAACCCACCACCACCGATAATACAAAATTCTGCGTCGCGAAGAAGTTCATTCAAAGATTCAGTAGTTTGAAGTTGATAGCGTTTTGCTAATTGTTTATCTAATCTATAAACTACAGGTTCAACTTTCAGACTTTTAAGATATTTAGCAAATTGAATTGCCATTATATCATCGCCATAGTTACCGTAATTGTACGAACCCCAAATAGCAACTTTCATTGTTTTCTGTAGTAGGAAATGGGTAATAGGTATTGGGTAATAAGTAATAGGTAATAGTTAATAATTAAGATAAAAATATTACACTGAGTTGTTAAGTTATAAGTAACGAATATTGGTTCTCCTAGACTATTTACACAAAGCTAGTACTTTATACTAGCTTAAATCACTATTTAGCAATAAATTCAGATTAGAAAAGTGTGTTTTATTAAATATTAAATTTTGCATTACTCAAATATTTCTACATAAAGTTATTTCAGCTTATATTTATTATTTTTATTATTAATTTATCATAGCTGCTCTGGGATAACCTAAATATCTAACAATTACCAATTACCCATTACCAATTAAAAATTACCAATTACCCATCAAACTGATGCTGTGTTTGATGATATTTCCAAAGTTTACCTTTACGATTTAATAATTCTTGATACCCTCCTTGTTCTACAATCCTTCCTTGTTCGAGAACTACTACTTTATCAGCTTTAAAAATAGTAGAAAGTCGATGAGCAATTACAATCGCGGTTCGTCCATCGGTTAATTTTTCTAAAGATTGCTGTACTAAGCGTTCGCTAACTGAATCAAGAGCGCTGGTTGCTTCATCTAAAATTAAAATTTCTGGATTACGTAACAAAGCTCTAGCAATAGCTATTCTCTGTCTTTGTCCCCCAGATAAACGTATTCCTCTATCTCCTAGTTTAGTATCAAAACCTTGAGGTAATTCCGAAATAAATTCATCAGCATTTGCACCTTTAGCAGCTTCTAAAATAGCTTTATCATTTATATTTTCTAAACCATAAGCAATATTTTCTCGAACAGAAGTATTGAATATAAAAGTATCTTGACTTACTACTGCTATACTATTCCGCAAGGAACCAAGACTGTATTCGCGTAAATCAACCTCATCAATTAATATTTTCCCTTTTGTAGGGTCATAAAACCGTACTAACAAATCAGCCAAAGTTGTTTTTCCGGAACCACTAGCACCAACTAACGCTACTGTTTGACCGCGTTCAATGGTTAAATTAATATCGTGTAATATTAACTGGTTTCTATCGTAACCAAAATCAACATTGATAAGTTCTATAGTTCGTTTTAAACCAGGAAACTCTTTTTTACCATTTATTAAATAAGCTTTATCATCTGTTCTCAAAAGTTCTTCAACAGCTTTTAAAGCTCCAGAATTCATCGTAATCAAACTCCAAGAGCTATTCATCTGAGCAATAATTGGTAGCAATCGGAATAATGCAAACAAAAAAGCTAGCAAAGAAACTACATTCAGAATTCCACTTGATATCAGCGTGGAAACAGCAACTAAAATCATTGCTACTAAAATTGTAGTGGCTAAGGCTTCAATTAACGGTTGTAAAAGCCCGCTAATGGTACTAGCTTTTAACCAAGAATTGGCAAACTTTTTTGCTACTTCATGAAAACGCTTGCTTTCAAATTCTTGAGTCCAAAATGCTTGTACAGTGCGAATACCACCTACAAATTCTGTAGTTTTTGCAGCTAATTCTCCACCAGCAGATGTCATTTCAAAGCTAGCTTGACGGACTCTACGCAGCCAATTTGATGCTGCTGCTGCAAGTAAACTAAACAGAAATACTGTAACTAAAGTTAGCTGCCAAGAAATAACAAACATCGCGCAAGTGTAAGCTATAATCACGCAGCTTTTAGTCACAAAATTAATTACTTCGTTAAAAGCGAAACTAAGATGACTAACTTCAGCAGAAAAAGTATTAATTAGTTCTCCAGAGCGTTTTTGAGTATAGTATGAAAGACTAAAATTTTGAAACTGCTGAAATATTCTTTTGCGGAGAGTATCAACTAATCCTATTTCACATAACTTCGCGCAATAACGTCCTAAATAGCTAAAAACCGCTCTGACCCAAACAGTCAATAATATTAAACCTGATATACGCCAAATACGTTCCTCAGAAGCAGTTTCGATTCCTAAAAATTGAACATCAAACCACCATAAACCAGTTTCTAAAGGAGGCTGATTTGGATTAGTTAAACCTTGCAACAAAGACGCTATTAAACCGATACCCACTGCTTCTAGCACAGCTGCCATAATCGTAAAAAATACGGCTATGATTGCAATACGATAAAAAGGTTGAAATGCTCGTAGAATAGTATAGTTTCCTTGGAAAAAACTATCAGCGATAAAAGAATTACGAATAATAATTGGTAGCTTAATTTGCATATATATCTAATCTTTGATGATTATATAGCCCGCTATGATTTTTTTTATGATTGTTTTATATAATTACAAGCATAAACTTCAGCGAACCTAAATTAATTAATAATAAGAGTAATTATTATACAGGATAAATTATAAATTTACGTATTTTTTATTTCCCTAACCCTATTCTTTATTATCAAATTTTATGAACGCTGTAACTTATCAAATTTAGACAGTACAAAAAAGTGCCAAGCATTTTGTAATTTAGAATTCATTGTAAATATTAAGTTAATCAGCTGCCAAGATTTTCGATAAGGTCTGTACTTAGCAAAAAATTTCAAAGCAGAAATCAGATGTATCACCGTCAAATAATTAAATTTTGAACAAGTACTTGAACGTTGATATAAATGCAATGCGGATACTTCCGGCTGAAATAAAACTCTGTAACCATTTTGCCAAGCATCTACACACAGACTAACATCTTCAAAATATAAAAAAAACCGTTCGTCAAACAAACCATATCGTTCCACATACTTCCCAGATATCATCATAAAAGCACCAATAGCCCAATTTATTTCAATGATTTTTCTTGGGGTGGGTATCTTAGCATAATAGTAATCAAAAGGACACAGCATATTTTGCAACTTCTCACCTAATAAATATTTACATAGTAAAAAGTTGAACGTAGGAAATCTGCGAATTGAAGGTTGAACTGATTTATCAAGATACAGTAACTTAGGACAAACAATTGCAATATCTGGTTCAGAATTTAAAGTTGCTTCCAGACAAGTAATTATTTTTGGCTTAAATGTTACATCTGGATTTACTAGAACATAAACCTTACTCGGTTCTTCAGCAATAGCTCTATTATTAGCAACTCCAAAACCCAGATTTTTTTCTCCTTTTTTACCTATGAATATATTTGGATATCTTCGAGCAAAATCATCCAAAATCAACCCACACTTATCTTTTGAGGCATTATCATACACGACAACAATACCTGTTTTTGGGTAATATT
>JBCBHT010000042.1:0-34143 GCA_038525335.1 Cyanobacteria bacterium J06621_15
CATCCCGATACTTTATATGAATATGTCAAAGCGCTGAAAGAATGCGGTTACAAGTGGTTGATGGTGCAGGAGCATTCCGTTCAAACACCTAATGGTGAAGAACTCAAGAATAAACATGCACCACACCGACTCGTAGCTAGGAATTCTCAAGGTGAAAGCGTCAGTATTACTGCTTTGATTAAAACTCAAGGTTCTGATACTAAACTAGTTGCTCAAATGCAACCTTATTATGAAGCGAAATCATTAAACTCGCAAAATAATAATGGTTTTCCACCGATAGTTACTCAAATTGGTGACGGAGAAAATGGTGGAGTAATGATGAACGAATTTCCCCCCGGATACAAGCAAGCTTGGCACGATATGGAGCAAAACGGTGGAGGAACAAAGGGAGTTGTGGGAGTTAACGGAACAGAATATTTAGAATTAATTGAAAATGCAGGTGCTAATCCCGAAGATTATCCGGTTTGTCAACCAGTGGGACAGCATTTGATTTGGGAACGAGTTTCGGATTCGCAAAATGTCGAGCAAGTAATAGAACAGTTAAAGCAAGAAAATCCCAACTTTCATATGGATGGTGCTTCTTGGACAAATCATATTAGTTGGGTGCAGGGATATGAAAACGTATTGAATCCCATGAATAAACTTAGCAGCTTGTTTCATCAGAAGTTTGATTCGTTATTGGAAGCTGACCAATCAACTACTCAAAAACATGAATACCGCGAAGCTTTATTGCACAATTTCTTATTACAAACAAGCTGTTTCCGCTATTGGGGACAAGGTACCTGGACTGATTACGCAAGAGAAATTTATCAGCGAGGGGAGAAGACAGTGAACAGTGAACAGTGAACAGTGAACAGTGAACAGTGAACAGTGAACAGTGAACAGTTAAGAATGAGTAGTGAGTAAACAGTAGTAAGTAACTAGTACGCAACAGTTTATCTTCCGAAATCAACACCTAATTTTACTTGCTACTTGCTACTTGCTACTTTCTTTTGTTTACCAATTACCAATTTTTATGTTAAAGGTAAAAGAATTTCAAATTGAGTACCTTTTTCGGGTTGAGAAGAGAAATTTAATTTGCCACCGTGTCTTGCAGTAATAATTCGATAACTTACTGCTAAACTGGTTTCCTTATCAGCCCTTTTGCCAATAGTAAAAGATTCTTTGATTTGCTGTTGAAATTGAGCAGACATTCCCGGTCCATTGTCCATTATACCAATCGATACCCAGCGAGAATCTGGAGTGCCTGGTATTTCAGATTCTTGTGAAATAACTTCTGTAAGTACTTGAATAGTAGGTTTTTTTGCAGAATTACTTTGCGGTTCTACATCAAAATTTTGCCGAACAGCTTCATCAAGTAAAATGTCTACTGCACGACTTAAAATATTCATAAATACTTGATTTAACTGTCCGATAAAACAAGAAATAGGAGGAAGATGACCAAAATCTTTAACAATCTCAATTTCTCCCTTCAAACGGCTGCTAATTAATAAAATAATGCTATCTAAATGAGCATGTAAATCAACAGGTTTTGGATAAATTGCATCAATATGACAGAAATTTTGTAATCCAGAAACTAGCTTTTTTAATCTATCTGCACCAGCACGGATGCTTGTAATTGCTTGCGATAAATCTGATTCTAAGAAATCAAATTCAATATCTTGTTTTAGATATAAAACTTCATCTGGAATATTTGATATGTTATTGTCATAAATCTCTATCAATTTAATTAAATCTTTGCTGTAGTTTGAAACATGGGTTAAATTACCCCAAATAAAATTTACAGGATCTAAAAGTTCGTGTGCTACTCCATCAACTAAACGTCCCAAACTAGCCATCTTATCATTTTGAATAATTTGGGCTTGACTGCGTTCGTATCTGACCTGAGTTTCAATTCCGCGAATTTGCCAAGAAGCAATATTTAACTCCTGTACATCCAACAACCTGTAGCTGTCTTTCCCTGTTGTTTTCACTACTATCGGTTCGGATAAAAATTCTGGCGATCGCCGCAGTGCAAATTGCATGGCATTTAAGATAGGTGTGGTTTCCGCTAAACTTAAAATTGGCGTGCGACCATAGCTATAAATGATACTTAGTGGCTGATGGAAAAATAAATCTTGTCCAAAAGGACGAATCAAAAATTCCAAAAATTGCCTTCGGGAAAGCATCCCAACATACTTACCTTTATCCACCAAAATTGCTCCCGGTAGTAAAGGGTATTTTTCAAACACTTGACCTAACTCTTTACCAGTAAAGCTTATTTCCACCGAAAACTCGTGCTGTGGTAACTCTAAAAGCTTTGAGTCCAAACTGAGGTCACTATTGCTACGCTCAATTAATAATGGTGATGAAATTTGCGAACTAAATTCCTGTGGCACTGCAAACCCTATTCCTAAACTTAAGATAATAAATAACCGTAATGCTAATTAAATAACATCCTCATCCTTTGTAACATTTTCATCTCTATCAGTCTCTTATCAATAAATAATGAACAATGTTAACGAACCATAGCAGAGCATCACCAATTAATATTCAATCGTTGATAATTGATATAGGGGTTTTCACGCTTGACGGAATTAGCCACCATTATCCCCGTGACCCCTTGACCCCGCAAGCTTGGGGGTACTGAGGGGTGAGGGGCTTTGAAAATCTTTTTCCACCAATTTTGGGGGTTAGGGGGCGTTTAGGTGAGGATGTGACTAAATTCGAGTACTTGTATGTACACCGTAGCCTTATCAAGGAGAAGGTAAAACTTCAAACACCCCTCTCCTTAATAAGGATACTGCTGGCGAATGGTAGGTCAGACCCCTTGTTTGCCCACGAATTGACTTGTAGAGACGCGATATATAGCGTCTCTACATTTACCGGAACAACGGAAAATGGTTTAATGATGGGTTTTACCCCGTAATCACCAACAGTATCCTTAATAAGGAGAGGGGAAGGGGGTGAGGTTTCCAATTATGGAACTCAACTGATGATCCACACCCTTTGGGTGAAAATTGAAAATTAAAAATTAATTATGGTAACTAACACTCAGTCTTTAAATAACGTTTTATCCACCGGAACCTTACGTAGAGTGCATCATATTGCACTTAACGTCAAGGACATGCAAGCTTCTCGGCATTTTTACGGAAAAATCTTAGGTTTACACGAACTCACAGGTGATGAAGTTCCAAAAACTTTAGTTGATTTAGTTAAAGCTGGAAAAGTAGCTAACTTTAGAACTCCCGACGACACCATATTAGATTTATTTTGGGAACCAGAATTATCACCACCAGACCCAGACCCCGAACGTGGTTTTACAAGAGCAAATCATCTCGCATTTGATATAGCACCCGAACTATTTGATAATGCAGTTGAAGTACTCAGACAGCAAAAAATCAAAATTGCTCAAGAACCAGTCACCCGTCCCACCGGAAGAGGGGTTTACTTTTACGACCCCGACGGGTTTATTGTTGAGATTCGCTGTAACCCCAATTGAGAGAGAGGGGGAAGAGAGGGTAGAGGGGGTAGAGGGGGTAGAGGGGGTAGAAAATTCTGAACTCCTAACTCCTAATTCCTATCAACCATCAATTAACAACTATCAACTAACAAATAACAACTAACCCTTTAATAATGTCCGAAATATATCCAGTTATTGAAAAAGCATTTAAAACACCGATGGTTCCCTACGACCCATCGAGACAGTCATTGAAAGCTTGGGTAATGTTTTGTTTGCGAGATAAAGGTTTTAAGGTAGTATATGCTCAAAACGCCGATTTTGCTATTGAAAGAAAAGGCGAAAATTTTTATTTCAAAGTATCAGAGACAGCCGAAAATTTAGATAAAAAATTTAATTGGGTAGTTAGAGACAGTAGCGCTGGAACTTTTACCGTTATTCCCGCTGAGTGAGACAAGGGAACAAGGAGACAAGAAGACAAGGAGAATTATAACCTTTGACCTTTAACCTTCAACTATTCACAACTAACCACTAACAACTAACAACTAACCATTAACTTCTTTCTCAAATACCATTAAATGCTGCTGGGGAAGCAATTCTTTTGTTTCTTTCCAAGTTAATCCTACGGCTTTCATTTCTTTTTTGACTTGTTTTTGGGTCATTTTGTGCAAGCGTTTGATGGGAATAAAAGGGTTTTCACCGCGATATTCAACTAGTACTGCTTTTCCTCCGGGTTTGAGTGATTTTACAACCCCTTCCATGACTTCTTTGGGATATTCAAATTCGTGATAAGCATCTACCATTAATGCTAAATCAACGCTTTCATCTGGTAAATTCGGATTGGTTTCAGTTGCTAAAATCGGTTCTACGTTATCAATTTTTGTTTCCTTTTTGAAAAAATCGATAATATCCAACATTTCTGGCTGAATATCTACAGCAAACACCTTTCCATCCAAAACTTTAGGAGCAATACGAAAGCTCATATAACCAGTACCAGCACCGATATCTGCTACGGTATCGGTATCTTTTAAATCCAAAGCACTAACTATTTTGCTTGGTTGTTCTTGGGATTCGCGGGTAGGTCTTTCCAACCACATCGCACCCTTGTGTCCCATAACTTGAGATATTTCTCTACCCATATAAACTTTACCAATCCCATCCGAACTAGCTATAGATTTCTGTTGATAAACATCAGAAGATGTACTGGCTATAGCTGTATTTAAGGGGTAAAAAAACAAACCTGCTAAAATTACTAAAATTATTCCAGCAGAACGGAAAAAATTGATAAAAGCTAATTTATGATTGTGATTCATATTATTAAGAGGGTGAATTCTTTGCGTCATTGCTCGTAATGACAATATAGCGCTTTTCGGTTGAGTGAAATACACTTCGATAGACCTCACCCCCAGCCACTCTCCTTATCAAGGAGAAGGGTGTATTCTATCCAACTGAAAACTGCTATATACATTTAAGAGTGATAATTGAACGTTGCTGATTCGGATAACTCCAATATCTCATTTAAAAGTGAATAAGCAAACCAAACCTGAACCTATATATATAAGGGTAAATATTTTCTTTTGATTAAAAAAATTACATTTATAGCTATCTATGGTCAAGGTAATTCTACGATTTGGTAACGGTAATGTCGAAAATGGTTGCGAGCATATCTCTGTAGAAGTTCGTAGCACTGATGATAAATTAATTGCTCAAGATAGTGGAAGTTTACCCGCTAATCTAGAATTATGGGAATTATATGAGTGTTGGAAATCGAATTTTATTAGTAACTATACAGGTAGCTATACAAATAACTATCCTACAAGAATTAAGATAATAGAAGACCCACTAATATTCAAACTACTAATCAAATTGAATTATTAAACAAAATTAACGAGTTTCCCACACAGTTTAATCAATGGTTAGATTGTGATAGTTTTCGTGCGATTGAAAATTTATTGCGAAATCATCTTAAAGGTTTGTCAAAACGAAAAAATACTTGCTGCTGCTGCTTTTACTTGGGTTAAACAAGGTGATTTTGCAGCTGCTGTAAAACTATTCAAAAAGGCACAGCAAATTGATAATAATATTGACCTGAATCCAAAAACTGAAGAATTAGATAAAAATCCACAAGCACTAGCAGCAATGGCTTTTGTTTATCAAGGTAAAGAACTTGTACGGGATGGTAAGGTAAAAGAAGCCATTGAAGCTTATAAAAAAGCATTAAAAATCAATCCCGATTTAGAAATATCAGCAGAAGATTGGAATATGCTTTGTTGGAATGGTGCGATTAATAAGCAAGCTCAAGATGTAATGTTTGCTTGCGAAAACGCAGTAAAACTTGCATCTCAAAATGAAGTTGCATTTGCTTATCGTTCTCGTGGAGTTGCTAGAGCATTGACTGGTGATAAACAAGGTGCAATTAAAGACTTTGGGGTGTATGTGAATTCGGTTGATGATAAGAATAGGGAGAAATCACGGGTTGAAGGTTGGATTAAAGAATTACAGAACAATAAGAATCCCTTTACTGAGGAAGTATTGGAGAAATTGCGAAGAAGAAGGTAAAACAACTCGCTCTCTTCCCTTCACAACCTCTAACCTTTAAGCTTTAACCTTTGACCTTTAACCTACCGTAAACGGTTCAACTTCCGGATAATTCCATCGTTGTCCAAAACGCTCGGCTACAAACGGTTTAACAACAAGTTTAACCGGATTCCCTGCTTTCACATCAATTCGGATTCCAGAATAAGAGGAGCGCTTCAAAGATTCGTAACCTTGACGACCGATAAAAAGTAAGGAATCCGCAACTTTACGGTTCGGTCTATCAGGAATATAATCAAAAGTTTCCATTAATTCTGACCCAATATCCCGCTGACGACGAGGATAATGTCCACTTCCTCCACTGACAATACAGTTGATATGAGAATCTGCATGTCCGGTGTCGGTAGTCACAAGATGTTCCAAACAGTGAGCATGTCCGTTTAAAATCAAATCAACAATCGGACGTTTTTGATTTAAGTCCCCGATAGCTTGAGCGACTTCATCAAATACCCACCGGAGACGACGACGAACAGCTAAAGTTTGTGCTTGATTCCACTTATTTGCTTCGGTAACGTAGGGTGGATGGTGAAAAAACACGATACGACCGCGAACTTCGGAATTATTCCAAGATTCAACTAGTCTTTGTTTGAACCATTCAAGCTGCTCAAAATCAACGTTGGGATGATGGGATGCTAGCTGTTTTTCGATATCAACTTTGATTTCGTTGAGTTGACTTAATAATGCTTCGAGGGTATCGCTTTTTTCAGCATCCTTGGGATTATCAAGATTTAATTTCTCGTATTCCTCTAAAATCTGCTGTTCTTCAATATCTATCTCATCCCGACGCTGAATTAAAGCTTTTCTGCGAATATCTCCTTGTGGTGTGGCTGGAATTGGTGAAGGGTCATTAATTGTATTTGAATCAAGCGCGAAAAAGTCAATCCCGCCGTAACGAAACGTATAATAACGATTTGGTAAACGAGTAAAATGTCCCGGTTCGTAACGCAAACAGCGTCCGCTATCGGTCTTTCCTGTGTAATGTTCGTCTAAGTGAGATTCTAATTTTTGTTGAGAATTAAACCGTGCTAAATAATCTAGAAATGCTTTTGCATAAGCATCACCTTGTTCCGAACCAAACCAGCCAATTTCAAAATCATGATAGCGGAACATCCGACGTAGCTTGACCGTGGGACCTGTAATTGCTCGATATTTCAGAGGTACATCATAATAATCATGATTTCCCAAAGTTGTCAGAATCGGAGTATCAAACACCATATTGTCATAAGAAATATTTTGGGGATTTTCACCACCTTTTAAAAATTCGCGATAGGGTTTGATGAAATTTGATGGGTAATATTCGCGAGAACCAACAGTATAAATAACGTCGCCAGTATGCAAAACAAAACGGCATTCAGGACGATGTTTAAGCATTAATTTAGCAACTTCTCGCTGGGGGTGATGTCCATTCTGACAAGTCGTACCACCGGTACCGCTGTCACCGATAACCATAAAAGAGAATTCTTCGCTATCCTCTTGACCGTCATCAAGAACCATACTAGTTTGGTCAATTCCCCGCTGCACAATACTTTGATGCTGCCATTTTACCCGTTGCTTCATTTTCTCGATTTTTACGGGAATTGCCGGATCAAATATCAAATCCATCGCTTATTACTCCGGGTAACACACGCATACTGATTTTAACTAATTGTTAAGAGATGGGGAAGTAGAAATACAAATATATCAAAACCCGTATATAAATCTCATAATTTTTGGGAACACTAAAAGTGATTCAGGAGTGAAAAATATTTTTTATGTCTACCAAGCTAACAGCAGATACTTTAATACCGCTTTCTATATCAGAGCGAAAAGCTTTAATTTTACAAGAAGCTTCAACGATTGATGTAGATAATGTATCAGATGAATCTTTACATTTAGCTTATCAATATGGGAAGGTGATTTCCTCAATAGCAGAAGATTACTTTAAATATCAAATTGAACAAGATTCTTTAGGTGATTCTGTATTGAAAACGGAACGACAGAGCGAATTAATTAATAATCAAACTGAAATTTTTACAAGAGATTTTATTGATTGGTTAGAAAAATATTTTGAGAATAAAAAAGCTACGTTAGAGGATAATTATAATCCGCGTAATCTATATGAACTATGTGGTGCAAATTTATTAGTTACTAGTAATTCTGTAACTAGACAACTTAATACGAGAATGGGAAAGCTTTGGGAAGAAATATCTAGTATTAGCCCTTATGTAATTATTCCAGAATTAGAATTTGGCGAAAAACTTACTGGCGTTGATATTGTAATTTTATCAGAAGAAACAGTTTATTTTGCACAGCTAAAGACTCAAAAAAATACTTTAACCGGTAGTCAAGCACCGAGAGCTAAAAAGGAATTAGGTATCCATGATAATTCATTATTTTGTGCGGCTTTCAATTTGAGTGGATGGACATTCCCACAAAATGCTAAAATTCCTCGCATTGCTGGTAAAGATTTCTGGGATAAGATTCACATAGATTACAGCATTGTTGAAACATTTACTAAAAATATGTTGCAGAGAATAGATAAAGTTTACGCAGAATTAGCAGCTAATTAATAAATAGTTTCGTTAAAAAGAGAAAGTTGTTCAACAATCTCTTTTCCTTTCGGTTTATTTCCTTGAATCAATTTATAGAGATAATCGCCAATTGTAAAGGCTAATTTGACTGGTACTGCATTACCAATTTGTTTATATTTAGAACTTACCGAACCATAAAAAAGCCAGTCATCCGGAAAAGTTTGAATTCTGGCACATTCTCGCACGCTTAAAGGGCGCAATTCTAGAGGGTGACACATATCAGTAGCTTTCTGATGCGGACTTGTAGTAACAGTTGGTGAAGGTTTATTCCAAGATAAACGTCGATAAAATCCAACTTTTCCACCACCAGAATTGTAAGCACCTCCCATTGCTTCTTTCTTCAAATCTTCAGGTAAATATCTCCAGTTTTGTCCTTCTTCTAATAATCTGAGATATTTTAAGCGGCTTTCTGAATATTTAGAAAACTCTGGTTTCGAGTCTGATAAATTTGTCAAAGCATCTTTTAAAGTACACCATTTGGGTAAATTTTTACCGTCTCTAGAATGTGTTGCGAAAGGAAATGCAATGGGTTCATCATCTCTAGAACCAATAAATATTACACGCTGTCTATTTTGGGGAACTCCGTAATCGGCTGCTTCTAAAAGGTTGTAAACTACGCTGTAACCAAGCGTTTTAAATTCGGATAAAACCATCTGTAGCGCAGCACCACGCATTTCCATTTTTGATAACGGTGGATTATCTTTTCCTCTCATATTATGAGGACGATGTTGAATTGGAGCGGAAAGCAAACCTTTGACGTTTTCCATAATGAAAAAACGAGGTTGAATTTTCCTTACAATACGAATAAAGTCCATAAATAAACTTCCGCGAGGGTCCATCACCGAAGCTCGTTTTCCTGCAGTACTAAATGGCTGACAAGGAGGACCACCTGTAACTAAATCGACTTCACCTGGCTGTAACGCTCTACCTAAATTTAAAACTTTTCCACCTTCTAAAAGTAAATCTTGAGCTATTACTTTTTCAATTTCTCTAGATACAGCACTTTCTTCAAGTATTGGTCTATTTAAAGCTATAGTTTTTACTGCATCGCTTTCTTTTTCCACTACACTTACTGTATGAAATCCAGCTTTTTCAAGACCTAAATCTAAACCGAAAGCTCCCGTGAATAACGAAATAGAAATTGCTTTACTGTCTATCATAATTATCGCTCTCGCTGATTATAGAAAATTAAAGGTATAAATCAATATACTAAAAATAGTATTTGACTAATACACCAATATATAAAAATTTTTCTTGTAGTTTTTGATGGTGTATTATAAGCTGTCTTCATGATGCATATTAGAGCATTCCACCACATTTTCGTTGCGAACCTAAATTAAGGAGACGTAGCACTGCTACGTCTCTACATTAGTGTCAGTTATCTACAAAATCTTTTCTCCTTGTCCCCTTGTCTCCCCATCATCTCATTACCGATACCCTTGCGCTTGGAGGAAAAACAGTGTCGCATATCTCCCATTCGCTTGCAATAATTCTTCGTGGGTTCCGGTTTCCAATAGTTCACCATGTTCTATGACGATAATTTTGTCTGCCATTCTGACTGTAGAAAAACGGTGGGATATCAAGAATACCATTTTGTCTTTAGTCAAATTACGTAAGCGGTCGAAAATTTCGTATTCAGCTTGGGAATCTATTGCTGATGTTGGTTCGTCTAAAACCAGAATATTGGCGCTTTTTCGCATAAATGCACGAGAAAGAGCGATTTTCTGCCATTGTCCCCCGGAAAGCTCTTGTCCTGATTTAAACCAACGTCCTAATTGAGTTGTAAAACCGTTTGGTAATCTTTCAATAAAGGGTTGAGCCATTCCTTTTTCGGCTGCGATTTCCCATGCTGTTTCATCTGACAATTTTTCTACGTCACCAACACCGATATTTTCACCAACGGTAAATTGATAGCGAACAAAATTTTGAAAAATCACCCCAATTCTTCGTCGTAATTCATCCAAATCCCACTCTTCTAAATTCAATCCATCTAACAAAATTCTTCCCGATTCTGGAGTATAAAGTCGGGTGAGCAATTTAATTAAGGTTGTCTTTCCCGAACCGTTTTCACCAACGATTGCTAATTTTTCACCGGGTTTTAAATGCAGCGAAATATTCTTCAAAGCCGGTTTTGTACTTCCAGGATAGGTAAAGGTCACGTTTTCAAATCGAATTCCATCTTGGGGATTTGTACCTTTAATTGCTCTACCGTATCTTTTCGGAACTTCTTCTTCTAGAAATTCATAAAGATTAGAAAGGTAAAGGTTATCTTCATACATCCCCCCGATGGAAGTCAAAGCACTTGAAAAAGTAGTTTGTCCCTGACGAAAAACGGTCAAATACATCGTCATATCTCCCAGAGAAATCCTACCTGCAACTGTTTCTACCACAATCCATGCATAAGCAACATAAAAAGTTGCAGTACTCAACAAACCTAATACATAACTCCAAAAACCGCGCTTGATTGTTAAGTCGCGGTCTTCACCATAAAGTTGATGAAATAAATTGCGGTAGCGTCCTAACAACATTTCACCAAGTTGATAAAGCTTCACCTCCTTGGCAAAATCTTCGCGAGCTACCAGCGTCTCTAAATATCGCTGCTTACGGCTTTCTGGCGCTCTCCACCGATACAAACGAAAAGCTTTTCCCGCAAACCTTGTTTCCGCAATAAACGCAGGTATAGCGGCTAAAACTAGTATGGCTACAGCCCATGCAGAAAAGCTGATTAACAAAGCACCATAGGTAAGCAGCGATAAACCACTTTGCACCAAACCAAAAGTACGGTTAACTAAAGAAAGCGGACGACTAGAAGCTTCGCGTCGCGCATTCGTCATTTTGTCGTAAAACTCGGAATCCTCAAACTGACGCAATTCTAATGTCAGTGCTTTTTCGATAATCAGTACATTTACTCGTTGTGCAAGTAGCACTCTTAACAGCGATTGAGTGATGCTAAGTCCGCGCTGACCACCCGCAAGTAAAGCTACAGCAATAGCTTCTAATCCTACATACATTAACGGAAGAGAAGTGTTGAGATTGTCTTGTAGAGATAAATTGCGGGTTTCGACAACAGCATCAACAATTAATTTACCAATATAGGCAACAGCAGCAGGTAGAAGCCCCGCAACTAAAGTTAACATTGCCAGAATAATGGTAAGGGTACGGTTAGTAGTCCAAACTAAATTTACAGCCCTTCCGCTGTAGCGAAAAACAGCGAAAGATTGACGTAGGTTGTTAATTATTTTGCTAATCTTCATTATTCTGAATATAGCGCGAAATCAGTGGCGATTGCTTGGGAAAATGTATAGAGTATTAATATATCTATTTCACACCGTCAATCAAATCAATGAATGGTTATTTCGCATATTGAATTTTTACAAAGCAATGCAAGGCGAAAAATACTGAAATATTAAAAATATTTTTACATCAATTGCATAATGCTTTAAGTATTTTTCTCAGCAGTATTAATAAAGCAAAATAACAAAATATAATTTTAATTTGATTTGATTTGATTTGATTTGATTTGATTTAATTTAATTTGATTTATGAGCTTGCTAAAACAAATGACATCATTACCTATCGTAACCTGTACTAAAAATCTTAAAAACATTAAATATGATAGTGTAATTAATTGGACTCTACTTGAAGATTTCAAAGTTATCTATGAATCACGCTGTCCAGAAAAAAATGTTCATCGTAAACAAGAAATGTGTTTCGATGATTTACCCTTGCAAATAAAAATCATGATAGCTAAGCAAGCAATAAAAAGTCCTTTACTAAAGAATTTGGAATCGAAAGAACAATTTAAGCTAGTGCTTTTTGCTGTTAAGGAATCAGCTATTAATGCATGGCTATAGCAAGTAGGAAGTAATAAGTAATAAGTAGTAAGTAAGAATAAGAACTTGAGATAATTTATCTACATGTTATATAGTTCGGTTTATTTGTTTTTATTTAATTAGTTGGCTTGAGAAAATATAATTATTACAAGACAATAAAATGTAAATAATATAAATATTTAAGTGTTGATAAATCACAGTATGGAATTATAATTTTCATTGCGGGAGAGGTAACAGTGTTGTATTTCTATATTCGGTTTTATGCTCTTTTTAATTACCTATTCCCTGTCTTGGAAAGTTGCTCTACTTGGTGAACTCACCCCCGTGCCGAGGTTCCCTCGGTTGAGGGGAGTGGTGAACCCGGAGGGGGAGACCCCAAGACCGCACTTTCCGCTGTTCCCTATTTCCTATTCCCTAACGCATTAAAAGTAAAGGAATACTTAATATTCCAACAAGCATTACAGTAGTACTTAAAAACCAAATAAATAAACGGCTTGGTCGGTAATCTGCTCGTTCAATTTGTCGAAATACTCTATTGTAACGCCAAGCTGCTAAAGCAATAACTATAACACCAACAATTACTAAGCATAAACCTAAATTTTCGGAATTAAATATAGAATAGTTTTTCGCTACTTTCTGGGCAGTTGTTGTTTGTAATTGACGTAAAAATAAACTGAATCTTGTAATAGCTAAACCAAAACCTATTAAAGAAATTGATGTCCGCAACCAAGCTAAAAAAGTTCGTTCGTTAGCAAGATGTTCTCTAAGGCGACTTTCTCTATTTTTATTCGCCATTATAAAGCATAAATTACTATTTATTCTCCAATTCTACATTTAATTGTGTATTAACTGTAAAATGGATTATTGCACTTAGGATATAAAAGTTTCACCAATGAACGACAAACTTCATATAAAAGTACCTCGTGGGAAAAAAATTTTTGAAGTACTTGAAGAACACGGTAAGTACAAACGTCCTAAATTGAGTGAAGAAGAAAAAGCAAAACAAAAAGCCGAGAAGGAAGCATTTTCTCAACGTTGTCGAGAGATTTTTGAGCGAGTTAGCCCTGATTTACTGGAAAACCATTACGATTGGGCTATTATGATTGAACCAAAAAGTGGAGAATATATTATAGATCCTGACGCTGAAACTGCTTTCAAAAAAATTAGAGAAAAACATCCCTATGCCAGAATTATGGAAATGCGTTTAAATGAAACTGGGGCTGTTGGCAGGATATGATTCAAGGTGTTTTCGGTAAAAATGGTGAATTGTTTTTCGAGATTAGTTTAATAGCTGCTGATGGTTCTGATTTAATAGAAAACGCTTTATTTGATACGGGATGTACTGACTGGTTAGTAATGAACGTCCAAGATATAGAATGTTTAGAGTGGACATTTCTTAGAGAACAAAAAAGACAAACAGCAAAAGGATTAGGAGATTTCTATTTTTATCAAGGTACAGTAATATTTAATAATCAAGAATTGACTATTCCAGCATTAGGTGGTGAAGAGATTAACGAAATACTAATTGGTCTACCTTGGTTGGAAAGTCGTCGTTTAATTGTAGATAGAAAAGCTAATATATTATCAATTAACAATGAACAATTATCAATGAACAATTAAAAATTAATTTATAATTCACTCCTGACCAGTGATAAGTGACTATCCGTATATGAAAGATAATTATTGATAACTGATAATTGATAATTGATAATTGATTACAATGTTTATTCGTCAAACTTTAAATTTACCAGATATTCAACTTTCTTACTTGGAATGGAACCAAGGAAAAGAACCTTTATTATTACTTCACGGTTTAGCTGACAATGCGTTGGTATGGTCAGATTTGGGCGATTATTTAGCAGCAAATTATCATATAATTGCTCCAGATATGCGCGGTCATGGTGAAAGTAGCAAACCGGAAAGCGACTATACATTTACTAGCACCATCAGAGATTTAGAAGCTTTAATGGATTATTTGGGATGGAAAAGTACTCATGTAATCGGACATTCTTGGAGTGGTAAATTAGCCTGTATTTGGGCAACTAAGAATCCGCAACGTTTGAAGAGTATGGTATTAGTAGACCCGATTTTTATCTGGAAAATGCCAGATTTTTTCAAATTATCTTTTCCAATTTTATACCGCGTTTTACCCTTTCTCAAAGGGATGGGACCATTTGAAAGTTACGAGTCAGCAGAACAACAAGCACGTCAGTTAAATCAATACAAAGACTGGACTCCTTTACAACAAAAAGTCTTTCAAAACAGCATTGAACAAAAAGAAGATGGTACTTGGGGAAGTAAATTTACAATTGCAGCAAGAGACGGTATTTTTGATGAAGTAATGCGAGAACCAGGTTTAATAGAAGCAGTTAATATTCCCAGTTTATTTGTACAACCAGAAAAAGGAGTTAATCGGCAAAATTGGCAATTAAAACCCTATAAAACTCATTTAAAGAAGTTAGAAATATCCAAATTACCCGGAAATCATTGGTGTTTTATGACCGAACCCGAAACCTTTAATCAAAAGGTAGCAGAATTTTTGAATCAGTGAACAATTAAGAATTAAATATTAATAACTCCTAACTCCTAACTCTTAACTCCTAACTTCTAATTAAGCTCCCATTCCAGAATACTTTTTCAATCCTTGTCTCCACATAATTCTATTTATTCCCAAAAACAAAACAAACCAACCTGTTGTAATTAAAAATCCTCTGACCATATTGGTTGGTAAACCGATTAAAATACTCACGGGAAAATTAATTAGATAAGGAAATGGTGTTAGTAATACTATCTGTCTGACCTGTTCGGGAAATACTTCTAATGGTGCTATTGTTCCCGATAAAAATAAATAGAATAAGAACCAAAAGTCGTGTAAAGCATATGCTCTTTCCGTCCAAAATGCGAACATTGCAAAAGTATATTGAATCACAAAACGGAGAGCAAACGCCATTGCTGAAGCTAGAAAAAATAATATTATTTGTGTGAAACTTGGTACCCAAAATGCTTGGGGATAAAGTGCAAAAAATAGAATTATCAAAAATATCGCAAAAGGTATTCGAGCAACTCTTTCAGAAAGATGACCGCTTACGTGATACCATACCGGGTCTAAAGGTTGTAACAGACGTGGTGAAAGTTTTCCTTCTACGACTTCTCTTTCAAATTCCCAAATTACCCATACAACCGTTAACTGTCGGACTAAAAATACAGCGAGGAAATAACGAGCGAATTCTGTAGGAGATAAACCAAATTGTCCTCCTTCTGCTGCTTGAGTCCAAACTCCCATCATGATTATTGGTAGGGAACCAGTTAAAACCCATAATATTAATTCGGCTCTGTATTCTACCATGTAGGCGTAGTATACCGTGAGCAAGGTAACTGCTTTTCTGATGACTTTTTTCATAATAGGTATTGGCTGTTCTTAATTAATAATTTCTCAAAATCTGCTCTGCTTCTTAACTATTATCTTGTTAGCGTAGCGTCTCCCGGAGGGAGATAATTCTTCATAAAAATTAAGTGTAAACTCTGAAGATTATAATAATATCTCAGAGCAAAATATACTAATGGATTAAATTAATTGGGCGCATCAAGAATTTAAGAATACAGGGATTAGAACTTCTATCATCGCATCATTTTTGATATTAATAACATTTTATAGATACCTGTATTAAATATGAATTCAATGAGTAATATGATGCATTCCCATAACCATATGAATCATTCGGGAGACCCGGTGAAACAAAAGGAACATATGGATTTGGTGAATCTATCTCAAAGTTTGAATAATCCTGTTATTGCAATTAATAGCGGTTCCTGGTTTGACCCCAATACTTGGGAAAATGGTACAATTCCCGGAAGCGGTGATGATGTTGTTATCTCTTCTGGGGTGACGGTAACTTACGATAATGTGAGCGATACTCGTTTAAATGTAATGCGGGTTGATGGTAAATTAGAATTTGCTTCTAATATAAATACAAAGTTAGTTATAGACAGTATCTTCGTTTCTAAAGATGCTGAATTAGCTATCGGTACTGAAAATAATCCAATTCAAGCTGATAAAACTACACAAATCATTTTTACTAGCGATACACCTATAGATACCAATTGGGATACAAAACAATTAAGTCGGGGTTTGGTCAGTCACGGTAAAGTTGATATTTTCGGTGCTGATAAAACTGATTTTCTGACTCTTCAAGGTGATGTTTTCGCTGGTGCTAATCAATTAGTATTGAAAAATGTTCCACAGGGGTGGAAGGTCGGAGACACAATTGTGGTTGGGGGAACTCAATACGATTACGATGGTTCTGATGATGATAATTCCCGCTTCCAAGATGAAGTTTTAACTATTACTGAAATCAACGGCAATATAGTTAAATTTACTAATAACGATATTACAACCGGCGATAATACAGTACTACGTTTCGAGCATAAAAGACCAGATATTGCTGAAAAAGACCAGCTAAATTTATACGTTGCCAATACCAGCCGTAACGTCAGCTTTGAAACAGAAAATGCCGACAGCGTACCCTTAAATCAACGCGCTCATGTGATGTTCATGCACAATACAGATGTGCGGGTATACAATGCTGGGTTTTACGGTCTGGGTCGTACAGATAAGTCCATACCTATCGATGATATTGGACAAAATGTAGATGGTAGTCCCGGAAACGGTACCAATATTCGCAGTCGATACGCTCTACACTTCCACCGTGCTGGTTCCGAAGATATCAACGGAATGGCTGCTGTTGCTAAGGGTAATGCAATTGTTGATTCTCCCGGTTGGGGAATTGTACATCATGATAGTCACGCGATTATCGAGGATAGCGTTGTTTTCGATGTTGTTGGTTCTGGTATTATTACTGAATCTGGAAACGAAATTGGTGCTTGGCGAAACAACATTACAATTAAAACTGTAGGTTTTTCTGGGGATAGAGACGCTTTAGACCCGGATTCTCCTAGAGTGCTAAACTTTGATTTTGGCTTTGATGGTGAGGGTTACTGGGTTCAAGGTGCAAGTGCGATCGCAGTTGAGGATAATGTTGCAATCAGTGCTGCTGGTGGTGGTATTAACATATACGGGGGAAATGATGGAGGGGAATCTGTTCGAGACAAGAAGTTTATAGATGTCAAGAATTTACCAGACTATCTAAAAGATATTGCAAAAGGTACCGACGATGAAACCAAAGTCGATGTTGGTGCTGTACCGTTTCAACTATCTGGATTTGAAAGCTATAATTCGCGAGACGGAATTTTTTCTTGGGGAAAGGTTCGTAACGATGACGGACAGTTAGATAGTAATTTTGATTCCGAAGGTTTAAAAAGACCCGCTCACGAATATATTTCAACTCTAGAAGATTTCAAACTGTGGAATATTTATGAAAAGGGAATCGTACTTTTTTATAACAATAACTTTGAATTTAAAGACGGATTAATAGTTGGTGATAGTACAGATGCAAATAACCGTCACGGACTGGGTATATTTACAAATCATGCTTCTAAAGAAGAAATATTTGATAATTTAACAATCAAAAGATTTAAAGAAGGTTTATCGGTACCATTTGATGCTGGAAAAGATTTTATTGCTTCCGAATTAAAAAACAGTAGTTTTTCTGAAATAGATAATATATTTATTTCACCAGAACCACCAGAACCACAAGACAACTTTTTAGGAGAAATAGAAGACTTTCCCAGCTATTTCGAGATGTCCAGCGTAGAATTTAGCCCAATTCCAGGTAATAAAGCTCCGAAACCAATTTTTAAAACTCAAAATATTGGAGGATATGCAGTAGAGTTAGATGCTAGCGATTCCTTTGATGAAGATACAGACCCTAAATTTAAAAATCAACCAAGTAAAGGTATTGTCGCTTATGGTTGGGATTTAAACAACGACGGGAATATTGATAAATTTGGTCGTAAAATTAGTCATTATTTTGATAAATCCGGTTTAAGAAACATCAATTTAAAAGTTTGGGATAATCAAGGTGCAACTAACACCACCACTCAAGAAATTAACGTTCAGCAAACACCTTATGAAAATCCATTAACCAACGGTGATTTCAATTCCAGTCAACTAGGAGAAGATTTCAAAGCTAACAGTACTTCTGCAAATCAAGGTTGGTTCGCAACTTCCGGAGCAAAACATAATTCTAATATCGGTAACGGTGGTGCTGTCGTTTTATCGGATGAATTTTCAGCAGGATTATCTCAGATAATTTACGATAAACAGATTCGGAGAGGATTACAAACCCTCAGCTTCAAGCTGAAAAATACCGAAGGAAGTTCTGAACCATTACAGGAAAACAAAATTGTAGTAACTCTCTACGGTATTAACGGAGAGTTTGAAAATGATTTGTATTCCGGTACCGGACCGACTCAAGCTGGTGTTTTACCAATGAATAGCGTCAAACTGCTAGAAGAAGACTTAGGAGGTACCGACTACGACTGGACAGAATTCACAAGAGATATTGATTTAGGAACCGGTTATGACTATTTGATGTTTCAAGTTAATACCCTAGAAGGAAATCAACCAGGAGACTATATTGCTATAGATGATGTTTCATTAACTGGTGAAGGTTTACCAGTAGTCACTCCCGAAGACGAAATTGTACCCGAAATCACCCCAGACCCAGATATTGATATTCCATCCATCGATAATCCCGAATCTCTAGGAACAAATACTATAGAAAACCAAAATAATCTCAACCAAGGAATATTTACTCTACCCACAGACAAAAACCTCAAATTCAGTATTGACAACATCAGAACAAAAAACCCTAGCGAAATCGGTATATTTATAGTCGATGACGAACAAGGTACTATAAACGGTATCGCTCCAGATTCACCAGACTATATCAAACTAGCTTTAGAACGAGCAAAAGTCATCTTCTCTACAATTCCTAATCCTCCCGATGGACTTAATCTGAACGAAATTCAACGTATCCTCGAACTAGATTCTCAAAGACAATTTGGTTTCTACACCATACCCAACGGAACCAAAGACACAATTCTCCAACAGATAAATCAAACCGGTAAAACAAACCTACCCGTACTCTTCTCCAACTCTTCCCAAATCAAAGTAGATAACCTCAATCAAAATGGATTCACCTTTGAACTGTCAGATATATCATTAAACGTAGAATTCGCAGAAGACACCCCAGCTATCGGAACTAAATTACAAACACAAATCGAACTCATCGATTTACGAGATCAAATTGGTTTATTACCCGTCAACATCCAAGTATATAGAGAAGCAAAATACAACAACACAATCGGTTTTTATCAAGTCACCGATATTGAAGGTGGAATTGATATTAACGGAGACGGAATAACAGATATCAAACCAGGAGAACAAGGATATAAACAAGCAGCAATAAATAATAGAATTACCAGTATCGATTTACTTCAAACCAAAAATCAAAAAACATCATCCTATGACGGAATATTAAATGGTGGAAGTATTATATCTCCCTTTATGGTTGTTGATGGAACAATGGAACAAGCAATTACAGGGGAAGCAAAAGTTTTATTCTCACAGCTAGGAGCAAATACTGATAATTCAGATAGCGTGATAATGTTGGGTGATAATATTTTTGGATTTGAAGATTCGGATAAAGTTAGGGATTTTGATTACAACGATATGATTGTGAAAATGGATTTTGAGGTTTAAAATATATGTAAAAATATTATTATATTTCAAACAACTTCTTTAACCATTCAACAAAAGCGCTAGCTAATTCAGAGTCATAACGTAATACACCCGCAGTAATTGCTTGTCCCATTGGCATACCTGGCTTTTCTTGCCAAGCTAACCAAGTATGTATAAGTGCTTTGGGATGATGAATTGACGTATATTTATTAATACTTTCTTTTTCAATTTGTTTTAGAATTAATTCAGCTTTTGGTAATAATTTATCATTATCAGGAACAAGATAACTAATAAAATCTTCTAACATTCCTGGAAGCTGACAATTAGGCATAATCCAAACACCTACCCTTGGTAACTCTGGTGTAGAATGAACCCAACCCTCAGATGGTATTTTTGCAGGAATATCTTGATAACCACTTATTATTAACCTATTTTGTATAGCTTGCCATCGTGCAGTTAAATCTTGGTCTGCATCGACTACAATTCCTAAGATTTCTAAGTTTTTCTCATTGATTTTTAAAGGTAAACTATTTAAAAGTGCAGAAATTCCTTCAGTACTATCTGCTTCCGGTACCTCTACAGAAAAAACTTCTGGTAAATTATATAGATTGCATAAAGCCCAAATAACATGTCTATCATTTTTACCTTCAACAAGTAACTGACGAGGTTTGCTTTTTTTTGGCATTAGCGAACCTCAATATTTTGTTTTAAAGCAATCTTTAAATCCTCCGGTAAATACTCAACAGCGCGTATTTTTCCGTATTTAGAATCTAAACGAAATAATTTCCCGATATTATTATCTTCTATACTTTCTAATGCTTCTTGAAATGCTGCGACACAATCCCAACTATGAGTAGTAGCAAAAACTTGTATCTTCAATTTTTTTGCTGTTTCTAAAATTAAACGCCACATATCTGTTTGAATTTCATAGTAAAGACCAGTATCAATTTCATCAACTAGTAAATAACCATTTTCAACATTTACAGCGCACATAGCTAAACTAAGAATACGACGCATTCCATCACCCATACTCCCTAAAGGTATTGGTTCTTTTTGACCGCGCATTTTGACAATAATTCCACTGTTAGAAGTTTGACGACTAGTGAAACTAATACGCTCTACATCTGGTTCTATAATTTGTAAAGCTCCAACAACTTCATCTTCATGCGGTGTTAAATTAATAGCATCCCATAGTTCGGCTAATTTATTAAAATTAATATTGTCAGTTGTTAAATATTCACATAATGAATTAGTTCGATATGAGTTAATCTTTACAGATTCACCTTTACTAAAGAATCTTTTTTCAAACGTACCATCATCGAGAACAGGTATTTTAATATTATGATGCGAGTTATAAAGGAAATTTAGTTCAAATCCCGGTATATCACCTTCTAAAGTATTATAAAATAAATTTAGTTGAACAGTGATTGGAGATAAACTGATTTTTAAAGATAAAGATTTATCTTGAGTAGATTCAATCTCAATATTCTGATTGAAGTTGAGTAGATGATTAGAAAAAATGTGCTTAAGCTGATAGTTATCGTTAAAATACTTATAACTTTTAGCAAAAGCAATCTCACCCCTATTTTCTAATAAATCAATTAAAGAAAGCGGATTATTTTGATTTACTAATAAATAAATAGCTTCTAAAAGACTTGTTTTACCGCTATTATTACTACCAACAATGAGATTAACACGAGCTAAACCATCAACATTAAATTCTTTAAAAGCACGATAATTGTGGATACTTAAATCACGCAGCATAAAATTAGTTAAAAGTTGATTCGGTTTGATTGTTCACTTATTATCATAGCTAGATAATAGTCTGTGAATGTCGGAAACTAACAAAATCCTTACCTTTCTTATCAACCCTCCTTCACCATCCACACCAGAAAACTCACAATTTGCTCAACCGGAGGAAGCGAATAGTCCATCAAGTCAATAGTCACAGTTTGCGCTTCTAACTTCAAAAATCGCCATTGCGTTCCGCTACTTACACAACCATAAATAGTATTAATAGATTTCCCTCTAATTTCATTAAACCGTTGTGCAGCTACCATTTCTGAAATACATTTTCCGATTCCAGATTTTAAATCTGGTTGCTTCGCTTCTACAATCATAATTTTAGGTGCTTCTACAGTTAATTGTTCGGGAGAACGACTGATTAAAAAATCATAAACCCCGTTTAAACCAATGCTTGTATCAACATTAAATTCTTCACCTGAAAAAACGCTAATCTCTTGATTTAAAATTCGTCGCACTTCCAAAAGTACCGGATTTATAATAACCTCAGAGCGTGCTTTTTCTGTATCTACAGCAATAGCCCAAGGTAAATCTTCTAAAACACCTTGTAATCTTTGAGTTGGAGTGATAATTTCCAGTGAATTCGGGAAAAAACAAACTCCTTCAACTATTTGTAGACCAAAATCTTGTTTAACTTTGTCAATGGTAAATTGACTATAAGACATAATGATTATTTAATTTTATGTAATTTGTATCATTTATTCATTTTATTAGATTATCAAAACCTAACGATAATTACTATTATTCTAGTAATTTAACTATATCTTTTATTTGACTTATTTATTTCAGCATGACCGTAAGGTGATGATTTATTAGTTGGTATTCACAATCCTGGGAGACGTAGCACTGCTACGTCTCTACATTATTGTTTAATAAATTTCCGAAACGTTGGTTAAAACCGAATATTCCTTGTAAACCACCAGTGTGAATTACTACTATAGTGCTATTATCTTTAAAATTACCTTTTTCAATTTCATCCCATATACCATAAAATAGTTTTCCTGTATAAATTGGGTCAATTTGTAAGCTAAATCTTTGATAAAAATCATTAATAAAATCTACTAATTCCTGATTCCATTTTGTATAACCACCAAAATGATAATCAGTTATTAACTGCCAATTATCATAACTTTCCCCTACAGATTCCCATACCAAACTATTAATTTCATCTATAAAAAAATCTCCCTTCAGCGCTGGAAATACTTTTATTAAAGACATCCCAGCCGAACCAACAATCAATCCCGCAGCAGTTCCACCAGTACCGCTACTTACACAAAAATAATCCGGTAAACCACCAAGTTGTTCTCGAACTTCTGCAACTATCTCCACACAACCTCTAACCGCTAATGTATTACTTCCACCTTCCGGTATCACATAACATCTTCCAAAATCATTCTGTAATCGTGCAGCTATTTTTTCTTTATCTTCCCGATACTCTTTTCTATCAACAAATACCAACTTTATTCCCTGCTGTTGTGCTAAATCTAAAGTTGGATTTAACGGTTTTACCAGTTCCCCTCGAATCACACCAATAGTATCGAAACCAAATATTTTACCTGCTGCTGCCGTTGCTGCAATATGATTTGAATAAGCTCCACCAAAGGTAAGTAAACGCTTATATTCTTGCTCTTTTGCTGCTTGCAAATTATATTTTAATTTACGCCACTTATTACCCGAAATTTGCGGGTGAATCAAATCATCTCGCTTTATAAATAGATGTATTCCTCGTTTTGTTAATAATTCATCTTGAAGCTGCTGTAATGGACTTGGTTTATTAAACATATTTCTGCAAAAATAACTATAGAGACACTGAAATACAATGTCTCTACTAAAATTTTAGTTATTTCTCGAATAAATTCGCGTTACTAAATCACAATATTAGACTATGAGTTCACATTGTCGGAGACGTAGCAATGCTACGTCTCTACATAAGTTTTATGTTCGCGATAAAAACTAATGAATTGCTAATTGATGATGATTAATCCAATCACTTCTATATTACTCAGCTACTGAACCAAAAACAAAAGCATCGGAAATTCCACCAGAGAGTTCAAACAAAACATTTTCTCCACCTAAAATAGAAGTGGAGTTATTATTCTGTTGAAAACTTAAGTCACCAAAAGTCGAGTTATCCGCAAAAGAAATACTCGCTTCACCCGTAAATAAATCAGTAACAAAATCGGTAATATTATCTAAATTGAAGACTATTTGACCTTGATTACTACTGATTTGAAGTAAATTATTACTTCCGTTAGTACCACCATTCAAGATGTCATCTTCACTATTCTCAGTCATTTCGTTCCCTGGAATATCAATGGGAAGCAACACTCGGTCGATACCTTGAATAATACCGTTAGCAGCCTCGATATTGGCTAAATCGTCTATGAAACTAGGGTTGCTCAAATCTGGTTCGTTGTCTACTAACTCGTTTCCTTCAACGGTAAAACTAGCACCTTCGAGTAGAGTATTCACCTGAGCTTGTTCGGTTATTTGAGCTTGTTCTTTCGCTTCCGGAGATACGTGGTAAAGCAAAATATCCCGCAATAATGGTACTGGGTCTCCCTCACCAAGCTCGGTTAGTGAATTAGCAATTGTTGAAAAAGCTTCTCCTTCGTCCGTTCCTTCGTAGCCGAAATCTTGAGCGAGTTCGATAAAAGCTGCATCGGTAGGAGCAAAAACTGTCAGGTCTGCATTTACGTCATCAACAGCACCGACTAAATCAGCAGTTTCCAGAGCTTCGAGCAGAATATCAAAATCCTGATTATTATCATCGAATTCATTGCCACTTTGAGAAACAATACCAGCAATTGTAGGCAGATTTGAACTGGTAGATGCATTGTTAGCCATTGTAAGATTCTCCTAAATATAGATGTCTGAAAAAAGGCTATAAACTTGCTTCATACAGGTATAACTGCATGATTGATGCAAACTATCCACACCCTTTATCCTCCAGGGGTCTGAAAAGGTGTAAACTCGAATGAGATTAGCAAAACTTTATATTTAATTCTTCACCTAACTTAAATTAGGTAGGGAAATATTGTCAAGCGGGATTTTCTAATTTAGGTAGCTGTCCGTTACATTTGAGACAAGTTAGTTTTTTAGTTTCTGCTTTTTGTCTTTTCGATATTGAATTGATATGATGGTAAATTTGTGAAAAAGCTCTGTTAGTTTTATAAATTAGTAAATGACTATAAGAATTTAATTAACATCGTAAGCTAATAGTCATGTAAGCCTGATTATTTACAAAGACTGTGTACTCAAGATATTATTAAATAATTTAGATAAATTTGGATATCGATTTAGGAAGCCTTGCTCGATTAAATCTTTCCTTTTATTAAAATTACTTGACCAAGAAAACTTATTTAATTAATATCACGCAAGTGACTAATATAGATAAAAAAGCAAATAAAAGCTCTTCAAGGGAAGCTGTTCTTGATGCAGCAGAAAAACTATTTACTGTTCGAGGCTATAAAACTGTAAAGCTAAAGCATATTGCTGACAATTTAGGTATCAAGCAAGCTTCTATCTATTATCACTTTCCTTTAGGAAAAGAAGATTTATATATTGAAGTAATGCTGCGTCATTTAGAACATCGACGCATCGCATTAAAAAAAATAATTTCCGCAGCAAAACCAGCTTTGGAAGATTGTTTATTTGATGTGGGAGTTTGGTTGATAAAGCAACCTCCTCTAAATGGTGCAAGAATAATAATTAATGACTTACCAGAGCTATCTTCAGACAAAGCAAATCAATTAGAAGAAGCAATTTATAGCTGTGGATTTGCTCCAATTGAATCCTTGTTTACGCGCTATAAGCATCAATTAAAAAAGCAGTTTCAAAGCGACCCAGGTTTTGTTGCAGGTAGTTTTTTATGTTCCTTAGAATCACTGTATGCAGTTAAGCATTATGGGAATAAAACAGATGAGGAATTAGTAATTGATTTGATTGAGTTGATTTTGAGGGGTGGTTGTTCTGACTGATTTTTTGTGGCTAGAGCTTAACTTTTGATGATAATTATGAGTTTATATTTAATCGCTCTCGTAATACTTGCAGATTGTATTTTAATTTACTTTTTATAAAATTTTTAATTTAGATAAATCAAGCCATGTACACAGAAAAAATAATCCATTAGAGAGATTTAAACCTAGGAATAAATCTACTTTTACATTACTAATAAAAATGGTTGAATACTGTTATAAACCACATTATATATGTGACATAAATCACTGCTAATCATGATGTCAAAATCAAAAAATTTCCTCTCCGACTTATTTGATTTTTCCTTTTCTAAATTCATCGCTCCTAAATTAGCTGGATTGCTTTATGTTCTAGGTCTAATTTTCTCAGGAATATACACACTTATTTTCTTTTTTGGAGGCTTAGCTGCTTTAACTTCTGGAGAACCAATAGGTCTATTAGCTTTGATTTTTGCTCCTTTAGGATTTTTCCTGTATGCAATTTTTATCCGCGTAGCTTTAGAATCTATGATTATCGGATTCCGTACTGCTGAAAACACAGCCCGTACTGCTGAGAATACTGAGTATTTAAGAAATCCATAATCAATACAGGGTTAAAGCTTTGCTTTAATTCCACTTTGGGAGACGTTATATCTAACGTCTCTAAAACTTATCAGAATTAATGCAGTTAATCATTAGTAGAAGCATCTTTCCTTTTTTTCGCGTTTATAAAAAATACAATTTTTGAGATAAGAATAGCAAAAAATCTGTAATACGCTTAAAAATTTAATAGTGAATTATCCAGAGTTAAAATTATACATAATTTATAATTCTCTTAATACATGATGGTGAGTTACGGCTGCACTAACATATCGTTTTCTCACGCATTATTTCGTGCCGTAACACAACGGCAATATTGTGGGAAGATAATCTACACCACAATTTGCCTCCCCTACAAGACTTAAAAATTTAATAGTGAATTATCCAGAGTTAAAATTATAGATAATTCGTAATTTTCTTAATACATGATGGTGCGTTACGGCTGCACTAACATATCGTTTTCTCACGCATTATTTCGTGCCGTAACACACCCTACAATAAAAATTACTAACTATCTTTTCAAAATCTTCTGTCGCATTCGACTAACAAAAAGATTCACTTCTGGTAAATTCATCATCGAAGCGATAACTCCGAAAACCGCTAATCCGACAAGACCAGATACTGCTAATTGCAAAAGCTGAATTAAGAAATTTTCTGTATTTATAACTTGTTCGATACCAAAAGAAGTTGCATAACCAGCCACACCCGCGACTAAACTACCAGCAGTTAATCCTAATATTGGTAAACCCCATTGTAGGACAGGTAAACCGTTTAATTTACGATTAAGTAAGAATAATAGCATTAATACAGAACTGCAATTTACACCTACAGTTGCTAATACTAAACCCGGTGCGCCTAAATTAAAAACTTTAATAAATAGATAGTCAAATAAAGCATTAAGAAAAATGTTTATCATGCTGATACGAAAAGGTGTATCACCATCACCTAAAGCGTAAAAAACCCGTACCAAAACATCGCGTCCCAAATAAACAAACATTCCAATTCCGTTGACAACTAATAAAGAAGCAACCAATTTTGTGTCTTCTGGGTCGAAATTACCTCTTTGGTAGACTATTTTGACAATTAGGTTTGCTAAAGCGACTATTAAAGCACCCAAGGGAAGCATTGTAAAAGCTGAAAGTAACAATCCCTGACGGATACGTAATTTTAAATCTCCCCAATTTTGTGGGTCTGCAAGTCTAGCAAATATTGGTAATAAAGGAACTAAAATTACCCCAGAAATAATTCCCAAAGGTGTTTGTACCAATAATCCAGCACTAGCTAAAGCAGGTGCAACTTTAGTACTAATAAATGAAGCGAAAAATAAATCTGTATAAAGATTAATTTGTAGCATACCAGAGGAAAAAGTCGCAGGTCCCATGATTTTGAGAACTTCTTTCACTGCTGGTTGATTAAAATCAAATCGCAGTCGAATTCTTCCCATACCTGCTTTTGTTTGGGCTGCTAACTGCACAAACCATTGCAAAAGCGCACCAGCTAAAGTTCCCCCTGCTAAAACAGTTCCTCCCAACATCGCATATTCAGGAGTACCGATTTTGTTACCAACTTGCAAATAAAAAATACCCACAGCAGCAACAACCGCAGTACTGGAAAACAAAGGACTGATAGAAGGAAGCCAAAATACATTAGCAGCATTCAACACCCCAAAACCAATACCAATTAAACCAGCCAAAACCGCCATTGGAGCCATGATTCGTAGCTGACGGATAGCGATTTCTCTAACTAATTCCTTACTCGGTTCCTGCAAACCGGGAGCAAAAATATCAATAAATAAAGGAGCAGCAATAACCAAAATAATTGACACAACCAGCAGTATCCCACCAATCAGCGTCATAATCGTTTCCACCAACGGTGCTGCTTCCTCCTTATCCCGCTTAGCTAAAACACTGACAACAGCACTGTAAAATGGACCGTTAATGCCGCCCAGTAAAATCAGTAGAAATCCCGGTATCGTATAGGCATATTGAAAACCCGCAAAAGCAGGTCCCAAACCAAAAGCAGCAGCCATTACCAGCTGCCGCACTAGACCAAAAATCTTGCTGATTAAAGTAGCAGCGGCAACAATACCAGCAATCCCAGCAAAAGAACGAGAAGGTTTATCCTGTTGTTTCGTCACAAATAATACCCGGCAATACTCTTACGAAATATAACTGAGAGTATTTAACCAGATATTTTGTTAGTAGTCAGGGAAAATTTGACAAAAAAAGTTGTTAGTTGTTGGTTGTTAGTGGTTAGTTGATACTCATTACTCATTACTCACTACTCATTACTCCTTCCCCAATTAACAATTACCAATTACCAATTACCAATTACCAATTCCCAATTACCAATTACCGACACCCAAGACTATACCGCGTCTCCACCCCAGTTTCTGGGTTCACTCCGTCCGCTCGTTCGCACATTAATTTAATTTGGTAGCGGTCAATGATTGCGTCTGTAAAATCGGCTCCAGTGATATCACTGTCAAAAAACCGGGTACGACTCATTGTCGCTCCGGTAAAATTAGCATTCTTTAAATTGGCGAAATCAAGGGTTACTTGGTCAACTAGAGCATTAGTAAAGTTTGCTCCTTCTAAATTAGCTCCAAGCAAATTACCTTTGGTAAACATAGCGTTTGTTAAATCAGAAGCTTGAAAATTAGCTTCCCGCATTTCAGCAGCAATAAAATTAACTCCGACTAAATCTTGGTTGGAAAAATCGCGATTTTCTAAATTGGTGCTGCTGTAATTAATGGTGTTTGTTTGAGCAAAAGCTGGATGAGCATCAAGCAACACCCACAACCAAGCCAAACATAGAACAAATACTAAACCTAACAAGCGAAAAAGAATTTTTTTCATAATCTTAAAATTTGGTTAGTGGATAGTGGTTAGTGGTTAGTGGTTAGTAGAAAAACTAACTCCTAACTCCTAACTCCTAACTCCTACCTACTTCCAATCTTTTCCAATACGTATTGTTAGGTCAGATTTTATATCGCCGGTAGCAGATACATCAATATGATTAATGCCGAGAATTTGCTGTAATTCTTCTGCTGCTTGCTTATTAGCTTTTTGTACTATGATTTGGGATTTGGCTTGCGTGTCCGACCAGTTAGGTACCGCGTAAACGTTTGTAAAGCCTTGTTTTTTAAGAACTTCAACAAGTTGTTGAGTTTGTTCTGGTCGATTTCCTGTATTTTGAACGGCAATTTTTAAGCTGGTCAGGGGTTTGTTTGTTTGTTTGAGACTAGCTAGGTTTACTCCAGCGTAATCGGAAAGTAAGTTAGCTTTTCCGGTCAAATTCAACCAATAACTATCGGGATCTGCACTTAATGCGCTGAATATTCCCGGTAACATGGTCATTTGAAAATCGTCTCGCTCTACATTGGAAGCAAAGTTAACTAAAGCCATCATTTCTTCGAGCTTTAAATTAGTGTCAAAATACTTCCGCATTACACGAGTTAACTGGGGTAAGCGAGGTAATACTTTTGGACTCCAAAGCCGTTCTCGTAATGCTAACAACATTGTTTGCTGTCGCTGGACTCTTTCTAAATCCCCAGAACCTTGTTCGCGGTAACGGACGTATTGTTGTGCTTGTTCCCCATTCAAAGTTTGCCAACCAGCGACTAAATTAATCGATAATTTTTGAGCAGAATCTTTGTACTGCATGGGCTTGGGTACAAATACTTCCACTCCTCCCAACTGGTCTACTAATTCCTGCATTCCAGCAGTAGAAATGCGAATGTAGCGATGAATCGGCGCATTACTTAAACTACGACTGATCACCCGTGCGGCTAAAACTGGACCACCAGATGCGTTTGCTTGGGATACTTTATTTAAACCTTCTTCGGGAATCGAGATCATAGTACCTTTGGGAATCGAAAGCACTCGAACCGTCTTGTCTTGGGGATTGACTCGCACCAATAACATGGTATCACTGGTTCCAGCAAAGCTTTCTGGAGAACCTTCTACCGTACCAGGTACGGGTTCGATTCCCAAAACCAAAATATTCATTGGTTTTCTTAGCTGATATTGAGAAATATTGCTCCATAAAGCACCAGGTAATGGAGCATCGTCAGCATCTAATGCAGACCATCCTATTTCATTTTCGTTTTTTTCGATTCCACTCCATAACGGAGTCCAAAGTGCCAAAGAAGATACCAGTAATCCCGACAAAGTAATCCCCATAACAACCGTGAGAATCCAAAACAGCCATCTGGGCATTGACAAACCCAGGCGATAATAAAGCTGACTGGGAATAGAACTAGTTTTATTACTATTTTTTGGCTCAACCTTGACTAACTGACCACCTATAGGAGCTTGGCTTTCTAAATCTTGCTCATGCTCGTATATATTCTGATTTTCCCAACTTTCGATTTGTTTTACCACAACTCACTCCCCACTAACCAATCCCTAAACGTAATGTTAATTCAAGCCAAAAATATTGCCACTTTTAAATCCCGCTATACACTTGAAGTGTCGTAATAATGGTTGACAAGACAACATGACTAGTCGATTGTTCCCCGTAATTCTTGCAGGTGGTAAAGGCGAACGTTTTTGGCCTCTTTCTCGACGAACCCGACCCAAACAATTTTTAAATCTTGATGGCACCTCTCGAAGCTTAATGCAAGCCACTGCTGACCGGCTGCTGCCGCTGACTGATGGTTGGGATGACCTATGGGTAATAACTTCTAGTCTCATAGCAGAAGGCGTTAAAGAGCAATTACCTGAATTGCCTGAAGCCAACTTGCTTGTAGAACCACAAGGAAGAGATACGGCAGCTGCGGTTGCCTGGGCTAGTTTGGAAATTAAAAAGCGTTATGGTGAAGACGCTGTAATTGGCTTTTTCCCTGCCGACCACTGGATTGCTGACCAAGAGGCATTTGCTTCTACATTGAGTGCAGCAGCAGAGTTAGCGGCACAAAATCCGGCGATTGTAACTTTGGGGATCAAACCAACATTTCCATCAACAGGCTATGGCTACATAGAACAGGGTGAAAAATTTGGTAGCTTTAACAACTTGCCAGCCTATCACGTGAACCGCTTTACTGAAAAGCCCAACCGCGACACTGCGGAAACTTTTTTACAAACCGGACGCTTTAGCTGGAATAGCGGCATGTTCTTTTTTAGAGCAGGTATTGTTATCAAAGAATTATATACCTATGCTCCAGAAATCATCGAGCCTATAGACAAACATGGTCCCGAAATTTATTCCGAACTGCCCAAACTCAGTGTAGACTATGCATTGATGGAAAAGACCAATCTAGCATACGTTTTACCCGTAGAATTTGGCTGGGATGATTTAGGAGATTGGAACGCCATTGAAAGACTGCTCAAAAAAGAAAAACAACCAAATGTTGAGCTTGCTACTCATGTAGGATTAGACACTCAAGGAGCCATCCTTTACGCCAGCAATGAAGATGATGTAATTGTTACTATCGGGCTTGAAGATGTAGTAGTCGTTCGCGACAAAAATGTCACGCTCATCGTAAAAAAAGAACGCACCCAAGAAATTAAGCAAGTACTTAAAAATCTACAGTCGGATTCTCGCTTTACCGAACTACTTTAATGTAACTATAAAGTAACTATGTCTTAAGGATTATAGATTGGGGGTTGGGTAGTGGAAAATACAAAAATCCACCTTACCCAATCTTCTATACCCCAAAACTCGATACTTCTTCGTCAAAATATATAGCCAAAAGCTCAAACCCTTGGCAGAAGCGTAAATCGTATTTTGTTTACTAGTATAACTATTCAGTCAATTTTAATGGGGATTGGGCATGGGGCATGGGGCATTGGTAATTGGTAATTGGTAAATTAGTAACTCCTAACTCCCAACTCCTAACTCCTAACTCCTAACTCCTAACTATCCCCAATCCGCAATCCCCTATTCCCAATTCCCAATACATTAATTAATTATTAAAAAATGTTTCTAACCCAAACCGTTCCTCGTCAAAGAGAAATTATTGAAGTTTTATTCCGCAATGGCTGGGATTACATGCGAAGGCTGATTACTCTAGGTAAAGCCGATGAACCTCAGCTTCCTCCTCCTGCGGTTTTAAAGAATATTTTGGTGGATTTGGGTCCGGTTTATATTAAGCTCGGTCAATTGCTTTCTACTCGTCCGGATTTATTGAGTGCTTCATATATTGACGAACTTTCAACTCTACAAGATGATGTTCCACCCGTTCCTTGGGCTGATGTAGAAGTACTGATTCGCAAGCAGTTAAAAGGTACGTTAGAAGAAAGTTTTTCCACAATTAATCCCGTCCCCGTAGCTGCGGGTTCTATTGCTCAAACACACAAAGCTACTCTTGCGAACGGTCAAGAAGTTGCGATGAAGGTGCAGCGTCCGGGAATAGGTCTGATTGTTGACCAAGATATTGCTTTAATTCAAGGTATCGCCGAATTAGTCGCTCGTACTGAGTTTGGACAAGCTAATGAAATCAAATCAATCGCTGATGAATTTTGTAGCGCATTGGAAGCAGAACTAGATTTTACGCGGGAAGCTGGTTTTACCGACCAGTTGCGACGCAATTTATCTGAAGGTACTTGGTTTGACCCCAAAGATATAGTAGTTGCTAAAATCTATTGGGAATTAACCTCACCAAAGTTAATGGTGATGGAATGGTTGGATGGTGCGCCGATTTTATCAGCAACTATACCCAATGAAAATAATAAACAAACTGACCGAGCAACAGAACGTCAAAGAGTAACCAGCCTTTTATTTGCTGTTTTCTGTCAGCAACTGTATGTAGACGGTTTCTTTCATGCAGATCCCCATCCCGGCAATATATTTTATCTTAATGATGGTCGCGTTGCTTTGCTTGACTGCGGTATGGTCGGAAGACTTGACCCCAGAACCCAGCAGATATTGATAGAAATGCTGCTCGCGATTGTGGATTTAGATGCTCCCAGATGCGCTCAGTTGACTCTACAGCTAGCGGGTTCATCCAAATCGGTAGACATGTCGCGTCTGGAAAGTGATTTTGACCGGATGCTGCGAAAATATTTTAATTTGAGCTTAGCTCAACTTAATTTTTCTGAGATTGTTTACGAAGTTTTTCAGGTTGCTCGTAACAATAATATCCGCTTACCCAGCAACATGGGATTGTACGCTAAAACCATCGCTAATTTAGAAGGATTAGCCAGAGGATTCAACCCGGAAATCAATTTCCTAGAAGAAATCAAACCTTTTTTAACAGACTTATTCCGCAAGCAGTTGGTTGGGGATTCACCAGTCCGTTCCCTTTTAAGAACAGCACTGGATTTAAAAAGTCTTTCCTTACAATTTCCACGTCAAATCGAATATTTGTTAGAGCAAGTAACAACAGAAACCTTAGAGTGGAATTTGAATGTTAAAGGATTAGACAGTTTGCGTCGCACAACAGACGATGCAGCCAATAGACTCTCCTTTAGTGTCTTAGTAGGTTCCCTGATAATGGGTGCAGCAATTATTTCCACTAATGCTCAAACTGCACAATTGTCTTTAATCAGCAATATATTATTTGCTGCTGCGAGTTTATTAGGTTTGTGGTTGATTGTGAGTATTTTGCGCTCCGGGAGATTGCGGTAGTCAGTGAGCAGTTAGGAGTTAGGAGTTAGGAGTTAGGAGTTAGGAGTTAGGAGTTAGGAGTTAGAAGAGCAGAGGAAGCGGAGGAAGCGGAGGAAGCGGAGGAAGCGGAGGAAGCGGAGGAAGCGGAGGAAGC
>JBCBHT010000043.1:0-15797 GCA_038525335.1 Cyanobacteria bacterium J06621_15
TTATTATCCAGATGAGCTTCGGATTCTTCTAATAACAACCTTGCTAAAGCTGTTGATTTTCCCGACCCTGGTTTTCCTCTCAATAAGACATGGTTCTCAGCATATTTACGAATCCCTTTCAATACAGGTAAGCGTTCTATTTTTTCTTGCTCTTGGTTTTGTTGTTCCTGATTTGGCTGTACGGTTTGTACCATTAACCCAAAATCAAAAGGTGACGAAAACTGCTGTTCCTGAATTTTCTTGCTTTCTGTATCTGTCAACGTGTAGAGATTCCACCAGCATTTATATTTCTCGCTGATGGATTGCAGATAGGTTTCAAACTGTGGGTAGTTGGCTAATGGCACGTACAGGTATAAAAATTGAGCAGTATTAATTAGATATCAGTTTAGACGATAATTACCTATAAGGTTTCCCATTGCTGTAAATTTGTGAAAAAGTATAGGTATTTATAATGAACGATAAAAAATTCAACTCAGCAGAATATGTAGACCAAACAGCTTTATTATTGGGTTTTAATTTACCTGAAGAATACCGCGATGGAGTAGTACAAAACTTTGAGAGAATTCAAGTTATAGCAAAACTTGTCAACGAGTTCCCTTTACCAGAAGATATTGAAGCAGCACCAGTATTTGAACCGTAATATTGAACTTAACCATGAATTTAGACTCAGCAGATGCCGTATCAATTGCAACCGCAGTCAAACAACAACAAATCACAGCAGTAGAAGTTGTCAAAGCTGCTTTAGATAGAATTACAAAACGAGACAGTGAGTTAAATTGTTTTACTGCTATTACAACAGAAACTGCTTTAAAAGATGCAGCCAAAATTGATGCAGAAATACGACTAGGTAACAATCCTGGTTTGTTAGCTGGTGTACCTTTTGCTGTCAAAAATCTTTATGATATCGCTGGTTTAACTACTCTTGCTGGTTCAAAAATCAATGCTGAAAATCCCCCAGCTACTCAAGATGCTACTGCTGTAACTAAGCTGAAAAACGCTGGTGCAATTCTTGTGGGAGCTTTAAATATGGATGAGTATGCTTACGGTTTTGTTACCGAGAATTCACATTACGGTGCTACTCGCAATCCCCACGATTTAAACCGTGTCGCTGGTGGTTCCTCTGGTGGTTCTGCTGCTTCGGTTGCTGCTGGTTTGGTTCCCTTAACTTTGGGTTCCGATACTAACGGTTCGATAAGGGTACCTGCTGCTTTGTGCGGTATTTTTGGTTTGAAACCCACTTATGGAAGATTGTCACGGGCTGGTGTAGTGCTATTTTCCAGCAGTTTTGACCATGTTGGACCATTTGCGCGTTCGGTCAGAGATATTGCAGCTGCTTTCGATGTTTTGCAAGGGGAAGATGAACGAGATAATGTTTGTACGAAACGTTCTCCAATTGAAACGTTAAATGTTACATTGGCAGAGAAAAATATTGATGGTTTAAAAATTGCGATCGCTGACAATTATTTTGCTCAGAAAGCTGCACCAGAAGCATTAGCAGCAGTAGGTAAAATTGCAGAAGCATTAAATATTACTGAGTATGTTTGCATACCAGAATCTCATCGCGCTCGTGCTGCTGCATACATAATTACAGCATCGGAAGGAGCAAATTTACATTTAGATAAATTAAAATCCCGTCCTCAAGATTTTGATTTTGCTACAAGAGATAGATTTATTGCAGGAGCATTTATCCCTAGCAGTTGGTATATTCAAGCTCAAAGATTTAGAAATTGGTATAAGGAACAAGTTCGAGAAATATTTAAGAAAGTAGATGTAATTATTGCTCCCACTACACCAATTTCGGCACCAGAAATTGGACAACAGACAATGGTTTTAGACAGAGAAGAAATATTAGTACGTCCCCATTTAGGATTATTTACTCAACCGCTTTCATTTATTGGTTTACCGGTTCTATCGGTTCCCATTCAACAAAATTCTTTGCCTTTGGGAGTACAATTAATAGCGGCTCCCTACAATGAAGCAGCTATTTTACGAGTTGCTGCGGTATTAGAAAAAATGGGTGTTATATCAGCGAAAATTGTTTGAAATCAACTCTTCAATTACACTAAATGCTGTATGGAAGAATCAACTAATTTTTTCAATTCATTAGCGACTTCTGTACGATGACATCGATTCCAATCTTTTTCAGCACACATTAACAATACTGTTCCATGACAAGCACATTTTGCAACTTCCTCTAATGATTTTTCAGCTTCTATTTTGCTTGGAGGAAGCCATTTTTCATTACCCGATGTATTACCTAGAGCTGATTTAGATATATATTTAATCCCTTTGGAAATACAAAGCTTTTCTACAGCATCTCCATACCACTTACGGCTCCAAGCACGAGGACGAATTCTTACATCAATTAGAAATAATACTTTGTATTGTTCAAAATATTCTATTAGTTGTTGATAATCTTTACGATTGCCATATCCAAAGGTCAAAATATAATTTTTATTATCTTTCGTATTAATCATTTGATATTGCTATGAATTAAAGAGACTTAACTGCTCAAATCTAAGTTTCGGCGGATAAAATAAACCAATAATCATAAAAGTATTTTTATGATTTTTCAAGTTGCCTACTATAAAGTATAAATCCTTATTATTCAAAAAATCATGTTCTAATTTTTGCCTTACTTTTTCTAAAGCATCTTTTTCTTTTTCTTGTTGGGTGGCTTTTTGTGAATTATTTCTACAGTTTCTATATAATTGCATGATTTCCCAATCATTTATCGAATATTTATGGGATTTACCATCTTTGGCAACAAAATCATAACAAAATTGGAATGGTATTTTCTCTAACTCTACTGAAGGTTCAAATAAATCAAGTTGGTCTTGAATAGCCTGTTGTCTGATACTCCATTCACGGCTAGTTTTTCTATAAAAGTATTTTCTGATACTTTGAGGTTTAATTATTCCTAGAGATTTACCATTATTTATAATTTCACTGACTGAGTTAGACTCTAATGGTAGGATAAGTGATTTTCGTTCTTTCCAGTTATCTTTAGTATTAATATTTCTTACAATTTCAATAGAAGAATCACTTATCCGAAAACTTTCGTCTCTATAATCTTTTGTATTTTTCTCTATTTCACCACTTATGATAGACCATCTAGGATAGCGCTTATCTAAGTCTAAGGAGCGGAAACGAATCGGATAAATGCGAATCCACTGCATTGGCTTTTCTGATTCATTTAGCAAAATTCCTGCCGTACAAACTGTTTCTTTATACTTTCTGCTAATAGAAGGATAAGTCTTTGTAACTATTAAAATTTTTCTTCTCTGCATTTGTCACATCTTAGGTAAAATGAACGATATTAGTAATTATACTCATAGAAACAAAATCTAATTACTATAGTGCTTTTCGGTTGAGTGGAATACACCGCTGATTTACCTCACCCCCATCCCCTATCCTTGATAAGGAGAGGGGTGTATTTCATCCAACTGAAAACTGCTATATTACTCATAAAAAAACAAAAAAGCTATCAACTGAAATAACAGTCAATAGCTAAAAATAAATTATAAAAAAACGAAAAATATTCTTACAAACCGTGTTGTTGATGCACCCAAATCCAGAATTGAAATCCACCAGAAACCATAATATCAGTCCAATCATCGAATAAGTCTTGATGCACACCAGGTTTGAGATGCAAATGTTGTTCGAGTACTACTATAGCCAAAGTTTCTTCAGCGGTAATTCTGATATCAAGAAAGGCTTTGGGAAAGCGTTTTTCTTTGTTCCAGTCATTACATAAAGACATTACACGTTCCCATTCGTCTTTGGGGATACGCTTATTAGAAATAAGTCTAACGGAATAAACATCTTCTTGAGGACCTTCAGCACAAAATACTAAAATGACCTCACACCCTAATTCTTCTTGATAGGGAAACTGCACCACAAAATCACCGTCATCGTCATTCGTAAATCGCAATCCTCTGTTAGTTAGATAACTTTCTATTACGCTACGGTCGAAACTTTTAACAGTAGCCATATTAGATTTGGATAATTGTGGTTCTACTTTATTATATAGTTTCAGTTAATTTTATTTAGTATATAAAATACGTGTATACACTTAACTTTTTATTTTAATTTATAATTACTGTGTTTTGTAAAACTTTTATAGATATAAAGCTAATTTACCTAAATTTATCTGATATTTATACCCATATTTTATCTACAATTATTTGAATATATATATTATTAAATATGTATTTAAAATATCAACTGAAAACTCATAATAATTATCCTTTCCCTGTATTCTTTATTGTTTGCTTCCCGCTTATTTGATAAATATTGAATTAGCCTAACCCTGTTTAGTAAACCAATAATATTTTTTTCTAAACATTCTGAAAAATTTCCGGATAAATATTCTTGCCTTTATGCTTTGAAAGATAATTAGTTAAAAGTTTTATCATGAAACTATTTTCAGCTTATGAAGATAAAGATTGTATACCGAAATTGATTGAAGTTTTAAATCCGAAACGAGAATAAAACTGTGGATAACCTAACACAATAGCTAAAGCTTCTCCTCATAAATAAAGATAATTCATGAATTTGCACTATTGCTTGATAGTCGGTGTTCCATTCTTTGGGAGGGAACACTACGCGAACGCAACAAAGTTAACAATACTTTTTCCCCTGTTTCCTAATCTCTGTTCCATCTATAGATAAATTCAAATATTCATTTAATTCGTTACAAAGCCAATCTATTTCGACTTCGGTTAAATCACTACTATCAGCTAATGTATACTGAGTAAATCCTAGCTTAGCTGCAATTCCCCATTTAGATTTTTTATCATCATTTATAAATATTTTTTCAAATCTATCTACTATTTTTAAAGGTATATAATCAGGTTGAGGAAATTTGAAGCATAAATACTCAGACGATAAATAAAGTTCTTCGCAATTAAGATTTAATCTTTCTCGTTTTAACAGATTTTTCAATAAATCGATTACATCGCTAAGGATATTTATTAATAAAGCAATGGTTGCTGCACAAATTCCAATCCATAATAGCAAATATACAATTCCAAATATCAGAGATAAGAAAAGTATAGAGTTTTTCAAAAAATCAAATACAATAGTCGGGACAAGAAATATAAGAAACAAAACTGAAGGTAATATAATTGCAGAAGCAACAAATTTCATCAGAAAAGTAGTTAGTTGACTATTTATTTTTTTAATACTCGATGAAGGAATAATAATTTCAAGTTGATTACGAGTTTTATTGAGAGAAATTTTGCTACCGAAAGGCTTTTTGCTTTTTTTGATAGAACTTAATTGGCTGCTAACATTTTTTGTAATTAGATAGTTGAAATTATATACTGGTTGCTTCAACGCTGTTAATGCAGCTTTAGCCGAGGAAAAGCGTAATTCTTCAACAGGTTCAACCATCCGTTTTAACCAACTAGCAAAATCTTGAGGACAATTAATTAGTTGTTCAAATTGAATCCGTCCATTTTCTTGAGGTAAATCAGCAGGATGTCTTCCTGTGACGAGATAAACTAAGGTTGCTCCTAAACTGTATAAGTCTGATGTGGGAATAATTTTTCCACCGAAATGTTCGGGAGACATGTATCCATAAGTTCCTACTACCGTCATATTTTTAGTATTAGAAGCAGCTAGAGTTTTTACAGCACCAAAATCAACTAAGTAAATATCACCAATATTGTTTCCAGAACGATTTGTTAGAAGAATATTGCTTGGTTTGATATCTTGATGAATAATTTCAGGTTTCCGTGAATGTATATAAATTAATATTTTTAAAACAGACTCTGCTAGCTGTTTTATCTCACCAATACTAAAAGTTATCCCTGATTGTAAATATTCTTCTAAACAAACAGCTTGTATATAATCTTGTACTAAAGCAAAACCTTTGAGATGAGGTTGATTAATATCGAAATAATTTAAGTACTTAGGAATCCCAGGATGAGAAATATTTTTTAATACTTGTGCTTCTCTTTCAAATAGCTTTAAATTTTGCCATTCAAAGTCTTCATCCCAAACCACAAATTTGACTACAACTAACTGTTGAGTCTGAATGTCGCTACAAAGCAAAGTTCTGGAACCGGGTCTTTTACCCAGTAGGTAAATGACTTGATAGCGAGAAGCAAATATTTTTTTGTTCATTGTAATACTAAATATTAGTTATTTAATTTAAGGGTTAATTTTCAGGTTAGTATTAGTTATTATTTTTTTTAATTCCTAGCCAATTACTAAGTTCTCGACTTAGCCAAGCTGCTTGATATGAATTCAAAAAACCTTTACCAAAGCTATATTTATGTACTCCCAACCATATAGCTACTTCTGGTATTTTCGCTTGATTATTATCTAGCCTGATAATTGCATTACGAGGCATTGAAGGACGATGACGATACTCTAATCCTAATAACTTATAAGTAAAATAAACTCGTTTATCATCAATTTTGAGTTTGTTTTTACCAAAAGAAATAAACAGTATATTTACAATTATCTTGAGCCAAATATTTACATACAAATATAGCGATGTAACTAAAACAATCAGACCAGCAAGAGAATAGGTATGAATAAAACCGTAATTTAAAATAGTTGACTGGAAAACTTCTTCTAAGGTAACAATAAATGGTGTTGAAAATATTCCATAAAATATACCTATATAGTATGTAATTAGGAAATGATTGATTGAATCATCTATATTTTTTTGGCAAGGAGTCAAAATCTCAATTACGTTGGCTGTTTTTTTTATCAAAACTTTTTTACTGAAGCTTTGAGAATAATTTGATAATCCTGTAGGTGATAAATTTTTGAGATTATTTAAAGCCTTTGCAGCCGATTTAAATCGTTTTTCCTGCGAAGGTTCAACCATTTTTCTCAACCATTCGCAAAACTCTCCCGAACAACCAGTAGTTTGCTCAATCTTAGTACTTCCTTCTTCTTTTGCTGAATCAGTAGGCGACTTTCCAGTTAAAAGGTAAATTAATGTTGCACCCAAACCATATAAATCCGAAGCAGCAACAGTAATTCCTCTAAACTGTTCCGGAGCCATATAACCGTAAGTTCCAACAATCGTAGAAAATTCGCTTTTACTATTAGCTAAAGTTTGTACAGAACCAAAATCAATCAAGAAGACATCACCAATATAATTACCAGAACGATTAGTTAAAAGAATATTACTAGGCTTAATATCGCGATGAATTACTGATGGATTTCGCCCATGCAAATAAACTAAAATCCGTAGAATAGATTCAGCTAGCTGTTTAACTTCATTTTCACTAAAAACTCCTCTATTTTCTACTTGCTGTTCTAAAGAATCAGCTTCAATATAAGTTTGTACCAAAGCCAAACCTTTTCTATCAGGTAGCGCAACCTCAAAAAAGTCTATATAACTTGGAATCGCGGAAAAAGAAAGATTACGCAGAGTTATCACTTCTCTTTCAAACAGTTTCAATTCTTCCCAACTCAGTTCACTGTTAAAAGTTACTAGCTTAACTACTACCAATTCATCTGTTTTCAAATCTCTTGCTAACAGAGTTTTTCTTCCCGCTTTCTTCCCAAGTTCCCGTACAATTTCGTAGCGCTCTTTTAAAAGATGAAGAGACATTACCTAAATTTATACTCCAAACGCAAGAAATATTCTTATTTCTTTTATTATCAACTATTTTTCTCTGACAGAATTTTACTTCATCATCTCTTCATCTCAATTTCATATTTATACCTAAGAGATTTCACCGAAACTTATATGAGCTATATAAAAATCATATGTTTATAAACGCGTTTGTTGTGCTATTTGCTTTCAAGAGTAGGGAATAGAGAGTCACAAGTAAACGGTTAAACATCAAACAATAGAACCAACCCTCAAATTTCTTGGCTATTTCAAGCTTTGCAAGTAAATACAGCTATTGCTGGATTAATTATTTCTGGAGCAACTCAAATTTCTAAAGAAGCAACGGGATGCAGTCAGAGTCCCAGAATCTATACGTAAGAACAGGTTCAAGGTTAGCAGAAAATCACGGACGCAGTTCTTATCTAGAATCGTAAATCCAAAATAACGCATCCGTTGTTAAAATCCAAAATTGTTTGACCTTTGACCTATAAAGTAAAAGTAGTCCACTTTACTTTTAGATAAAAAATAATCAATGATATTTTCAGGAACAAGACCGGATAATTTAGGTGTAAAAGACGGTCAGTTAGCAGCTTGTCCTAATTCTCCAAACTGCGTTTCTTCTCAAAGTCCAAGTTCTGATGAAACTCACTTTATTCAACCGCTTAAGTATACTTCTGCGACAGAAAAAGCTTTAGCTGACCTTAAAAAAGTCATTGAATCGGAAGATAGAACTAAAATAATCAATGAATCTCCAGATTATTTATACGCTGAATTCAAAAGCGCTTTGATGGGTTATGTTGATGACGTAGAATTTTATTTAGACAGCACTAGCAATACTATCCACGTTCGTTCAGCTTCGCGTTTAGGACAAAGTGACTTAGGAGTAAACCGCAAGCGAATTGAAACAATTAGAACTAAATTTAATCAGATGCAGGGTAGTTAATTATCTCAGGAATAGGGAATAGGGAGTTAGGAGTTAAGAGTTAAGAGTTAGGAGTTATAAATTATTAATTTCTCTCCTTCTCCCTATCATCATTACCGATTACCAATTCCCTATTTCCTACTTCTTATTCACACAAACCAATAAATCGTCCGTGCCATAACTTACCATTTTCAGTCACTCCTAAACATCTAGCAGTAACTTTTACGCTTCCCGGTTTCGCTGTATGACGACGGACTATTTCTCGCATGTCTTTCAGAGAAAAACCAATTGCTAAAGAACCACGTGGCACTAATTTATCTTCAACCTTTTGAGCTACAATTGCAGCACTAAATGGTCTTCCCGTACTTTTAACTGAAGTTAAATCAGTAATCACTAAGTCTAACTCCAAACAATATTTTGTCCGTAACATTGCTTGACTATGCTTATCTTTTCCACCTTGATAAACACAGTTTTTAAGTACCCAAATTTCTCCTTCTCTTCCCTCTAATTCTTGCTTTAATGCTAATTCTGTTTTTTCTTCTAAACTTTTTGCAGTGGGTAAAACCTCAAAAAAATCTTCTCTTAAACATTCTCCAATTTTTTCTCCTGCTGCAATTCTTTCAGCCTCCGTCGCAATTGTTAAATCCTTTCCATCAAACCACAAAGCTTTGAAAATAGCATATATCGGTGTTGGTGAAGCTGTCACGTTCTTAGCAGCATTAACAGTCGCAGCTTGAGATGAAGTACGATGCTCGCTTCCGGTCACAGAACGATAGTACAATTCACCATCTAAGATAAAAGTCCCTAATTTAACTACAACTTCCTGCAAAGCTTGATGAATCTCCTCGCAAGGTTGACGGTTCATTTTTCGAGAACGCGATTGATAATAAACTGTATCCGGGGTTGCAATCACTATTAACCTACTACCATCACGTTTTGCTTGTCCCCAATACTCGGGTGAATTAATATAATAAGAGCGCTCCATCGGAGCATCAACAGCCTGCATGGTTTTAATACGCCTCGGTTGTAAATGTGATGGTAATTCAGATATATTATCCAACTTCATGAGAACATAGTATTTACGTACTACTTTAGTATGACTCATATTTTATAAGCTAAGCAAAAAATACTTTTGGCAATTAATGGTAACTATTGTTGTTGTTATCAATATTATTATTTCGCTGACACTGTTTTACTGCACTTGGCAAGTGTACAAATTAAGACAGCGACTAGTTTGGTTGACCAACTTTCTCACAAACTGCGATCGCAATTCTTATGCATTGCTGCATCGCAGAGCAGAAGCGATTTATCTGGGTAAGCAGAATTTAAATAATCTGCGTCAGAACAATGAAAGTTTGCAAGTAAAACTACGGCAGTTCAAGCAAATATTGGCACTAATAGTTTTTGGAAGACAAATATTATGGGCAGGTCCGGGACTTAGAAGTAGGTTAAGGGAGTTGAGAGTTAGGAGTTAGGAGTAGTGAGTAATGAGTAATGAGTAATGAGTTAGGAGTTAGGAGTTAGGAGTTAGGAGTTATTAATTTCTTCCCCCTCTTCCCCCTCTCCCCCCTCTCCCCCTCTCCCTACTTATAAATATAATCTTCATCAAGTCTTGCAAGCCGCTCAAACCAACATAGAATAGGTTTAAGGAGATATATAAATCAAATGTCTAAAAACCGTAGTGGAAATTTTATTGGTGGTTTGATGATAGGAACTGCCATCGGAGCCTTCACCGGGTTGCTTATGGCTCCTCGGACGGGACGTGAAACACGCAAATTGCTGAAAAAGTCTGCTGATGCTTTACCCGATTTAGCTGAGGATTTATCAACAAGCGCTCAAATTCAAGCAGACCGTATTTCTGAAAATGCTTTGCGTTCTTGGGATGATACTTTAGGGAGACTCCGAGAAGCGCTTTTTGCAGGGATAGATGCTTCTATGCGAGAAAGTCAAGCATTGAAGCAACAAAAAAATCAAAATGGCTCTAATTCTCTACCGGAGCATATAAATAATTAATTTACTTACAAGTATCTTGCACGATTCCAACAAGCGAAATAATCCGATTTTTTATGTTAAGTACGCAATTTTTCGTTCAACTGTTTGCAAGAAATCCGGTTTCTCGTTAAGTTACAAGATGTAAGATTTTGGTTTCAATAAAAAAAGTTCTACTACTTGGAACCCTAGTAGTTAATCGTTAATCTAGAATCCAAGAGCCACCTCTACATGGTGGTTAATTATTTGAGAATAAACCTGTCCTCGGAAAGTTTAGCGTGAGTGAACCTTTATTTTGGCTGGGATTATCTATTTTACTGGTCGCTATTAGTTTAACTGCTTTGTTGGTAGCGGCTATTCCAGCTTTGCTCGAAGTTGCAAGAGCAGCTCGTAGTGCAGAAAAGTTGTTTGATACACTTTCGCGAGAATTACCACCGACTTTAGAAGCTGTCCGCTTAACTGGCTTAGAAATTACCGATTTGACTGATGATGTCAGCGAAGGTGTTGAAAGTGCTTCTGGAGTAGTAAAGCAAGTAGACCAAAGTATTAATAGCGCAAAAAAACAAGCTCAGAATGTACAAGTGGGTACACGAAGTATTTTTGTTGGTGTAAAAGCTGCATGGAAAACCTTGATTAACCCTAAACCCTCCAGACGCGCTATCGAACGTCAGAGACAGTGAACAGTTGTCAAAGGTAATAGATATTAAACTCAAAATCGAGGTAATTCTGCGTTTATCAGAGAATTACCTCGATTTTATATGCTGATATTTCGATTTAAATGCGTTCCCAAATTACTGCATTTTAATTACTTCAAACTTTAGTCGATGATGGCTTAAGAATTAACCATGCGACAAAAAATGTCGCTGCTGTAAATAATTGAGCTAAATCTAATGCTGATAAATAACCATCTGACAACGTAGCAATACTTCTGTCAGTTATACCAAATAGCCAAGATGATATACCAAACAACCAAACCCCATTTTTGAGATTTCCAATAAATGCTTTCGCTTCTGGCGATTTTTGCTTATTCATAATGTCCTATTTTGTTGGAAAAAATACCAAACAGTAAGTATGAATTCCCCCATACTTATCGATTCATGATTCTCTACATCGTGACTATATGTTAATAAATATTTTTCTCAGTTGACAGATGGCATTTGATACATTTCAAAAAAAAGAAGTTGATTAATTTTAGGCAAGTAACAAAAGTCGTTTTGTACCAATTTTGACCAAATAGTTAACAAAACTTTAATCTTATTGAATTTTGTTGAAATAGTTATTAAACAGTTAAGTAGGTGGGTGGAAAAAATTATAACTACGTCATTGCGAGTGGAACGAAGTGAAACGGTCTTCGGAGCGTGTCCGTCAGGACATAGCAATCGCAAGGCTTTAAGCGCTGTTTACATTCTGTTACATAGTGAGATTTATTTATGCCCACCTACTTACAACCTACTAAATCTTTGACAGTCAATCACAAATCCCTAAACACCTAAATATATTTATAGTGACAATCGTAAATCCAAAATTTTTTTACCTTTGACCCGTATTACTATCTTGAGACTCAGAGCAGTTATGTCTGACGATACTTCAGATTAGAGGTTTGAGTTAGTTCAATAGAATTGTTAAAGATATAACTAATTATTGATAAATGACTGCAATCCAGCTTAAAAATTCAGTGCAACCAAAGCATGAAAAGACTTTACCGGAGTTAGGGCTGGTTTGCATTACTGTTTCTAAAGAAGTGCGTTTTCGGACGATAACCCGTACTCGTTATTTGCAATTCGACGAAAAAGAACGTATTGCTGCTCTCAAGTCTATTTATACAGATAATTTACAAAGGCTCAATCTTGCATTAACTTTGTGTTATGAGCATTCAATTAAGCTTTATCGGATGACTTCTAATTTGTTTCCTCTTTGCGATATTGAAGACGGGATAGGTAAAAATTTATTAGAAGAAATGAGTGGAGATTTAGCCAAAATTGGTCAAGAAGCTTTGAAATTAGGTATTAGATTAGTCGTTCATCCAGACCAATTTGTAGTGTTAAGTTCGGAAAAACCGCAAGTTGTAGAAAATAGTATTCAAATTTTACAAACTCATGCTCGTATTTTAGATATGTTCGGTTTACCTCGTTCTAGCTGGTCTTTGATGAATATTCATGGTGGAAAATCTGGACGTGGTAAAGAATTGATAGAAGTAATTTCGCAGCTACCAGAAAATATCAAAAGTCGTTTGACTTTGGAAAATGATGAAAATGCTTATAGCAGCAGTGAAATTTTAAAAGTTTGTCAGGGTGCTAGTATTCCTTTAGTATTTGATGCTCACCACCATATTTGTCACGAAAAACTTGATAGTTATGATGATGAAAGCGTTACAGAAATGTTTTATGCTGCTAGGGAAACTTGGGAGAATCCAGATTGGCAGCTAGTTCATATTTCTAATGGAAAAGATGCTTTCAACGATAGAAAGCATAGCGATTTAATTACTGATATGCCTTTATGTTATCGCGAAGCACCTTGGATTGAAGTGGAAGCAAAACGCAAGGAAGAAGCGATTGCTCATTTACGGGGTTGGTGGGAAAAGAGTTAGGAGTTAGGAGTTAGGAGTTATGAATCTATCTGATGATTTGCTTTTTTCGATGCAGCAATAATTAGACAAGCTGATACCATCAATAGCCAAAAACCTGATATTGGAATTGCTATTGCTCCAATAATTGAAGTTATCAAAAGATTCCAACCAATGGATTTTGGTAATGAGATTTTACGAGAATTTGCCCAAAAACATAGCTGTACCAAAATGATAAAAAATGGTGTCAGTGTCATAAACTAAAATGCATCTTCTCGTGCAAAATCGGGTAAAAATGGGTTTGGAGCAATACTATTAAAAAATCCAGCATGAACAATTTCTACTAATGGTTCTCCGTAAATCCAGATTCCAACAATTACATGAATAATGCTCGTAATTAATAACCAATATCCGCTGAATTGAAGCATATTAAACCTCATTTTCAACTAAACCAATTTGCTTCATTACTTCGAGTAGGTTGCATTCATACCACCACTCGGTAATCTTACCTTCAACTATTTTTAGTAAAGTAAAATCATTCACTTTTACGGCTTTATTTGTTGCTGGAGTTCCTAAAAATTCTCCTGTATTCGTCCCTTTTATGGTCGTCCGATAAACAACTTTGTCATCTTCAGCAATTACATCTTCGATTTGCTGTCTGATATCAGGAAACCCTTCAAACAAAGTTAGATTAAATTTTTTATTAGCTTCTAATCCCACAATTGGCTCGGAAAAACTATTGAAGTGATACACAACATCGGGACTCATTAATTCATCCCAAACCTTTTCCCAGTCTGCATTTGTACCCCATCCTTCTTGAGCAAAGCGCAGTGCGATCGCCTTATTTTTTTCTGTAATGATGTTCATGATTTTATTCTTCCAATACGCTACCGTATGGTTGTAGATTATTGCTTAAATATTGGAACGTCAATACGCAACCGTATGGTAAGAAATAAAGATAATATCAAGCTGGGAAGAAAAGATTGGGTTGAGCAAGGATTAAAAGTTTTAGGTGAGTTTGGGGTAGAAGCTGTAAAAGTGGAACCTCTTGCGAAATCAATGAACGTAACAAAAGGTAGCTTTTACTGGCATTTTAAGAATAGAAGAGAATTATTAGAAGCGCTTTTACAAGAATGGGTTAACAGTCAAACAGAAGGTATTATTCAGCAAGTTGATACAAAAGATGGTGATGCTAATACTAAGTTGATGCATTTATTTGAACTAGCGATTCAGGATGATGGTAAAGTCGAAAATGCAATTCGGGCTTGGGCTACAAACGATGTAAAAGCTGCTAATATTCTCGAATCGGTTGATTTGCATCGTTTAGAATATACGCGAGATTTATTTTTACAAGTTGGATTTTCTGGAATTGATGCAATGGTGCGGGCGCGGATGGCTTATTACACATTGGTGGTTGGTGAATTTACTGTGGGTACGCGAATGAATCAAGATGAAAGGTTGCTGGAAGCGAGATTGCAACATGCTATTCTTACTCATAGTAATTAAGTTGAAATTATTTATTTTTATCTGTCTTTAATTCTTACCTCTGCGCTCTCCGTGTTTCTGCGATTTTTTTAATTAATAATCTTTTGAAGGAGTAGCGGCTATACCAAAATCTTCTTTGGAGGTAGAATTAATTGCGTGGGGTATCCAGAATTGTTGGAGACGTAGCACTGCTACGTCTCTACATCAGTTAAATATTTTATTTAGTCAATTTGAATATTTATATTTGTTAATTATAAAATGGCAATAGCAATCGATTTTGGTACTAGTAATACTGTAATTGCTCGTTGGAATGCAGTTACACAGCAGCCAGAAACTTTAAATTTATCAGAATTATCTAATCAACAAGGTTTAAATCCTCCATTAATTCCGAGTTTGCTATATGTAGAAGATGCTGCAAAATCACAATTTTTAATTGGACAACAGGTAAGAAATCGCGGTGTTGATATTAAAGGTGACTCGCGATTTTTTCGTAGTTTTAAACGGGGAATTGGTACGGATATTCAAGGTTTTTTGCCGGAACTAGATGGACTTAATATTACTTTTGAACAAGTTGGAGAATGGTATTTACAAAAGGTAATTAAAGAATTATCTTCCGTCGAAGGTGGTTTAGATTCTTTGGTGTTAACCGTTCCCGTAGATAGTTTTGAAGCTTATCGTCACTGGTTGGGAAAAGTTTGCGAACCGCTACCCGTAGAACAGGTAAGGATGTTGGATGAACCAACAGCAGCTGCTTTAGGGTATGGTTTAACAGAAGAAGATTTATTATTAGTAGTTGATTTTGGTGGTGGAACTTTAGATTTATCTTTGGTACGTTTGGATAAAAGCGTCAAGCAAGAAAGTAAACAACCCTTGGGTTTTCTACTAAAATTTGGCAATAAATCCTTAGCAGAAGATTCCAAACAAAAAGTAAAAACTGCTCGGGTGCTTGCAAAAGCTGGTCAAAATTTGGGTGGTACAGATATTGATAATTGGTTGACAGATTACTTTGCGAAAACTCAGGATTTAACAGTAAGTCCTTTAACAACAAGACTCGCTGAAAAAGTTAAAATTCAGCTTTCCACCCAAAATCAAGCTAGCGAAGTTTATTTTAACGACGAGACATTTGAAAGTTACGAATTAGAATTAAACCGAGATACATTTGAAAATATTTTGCAAGAAAATTCGTTTTTTGCAATGCTTGATAATTCTATGAACCAATTATTGCAGCAAGCAAGACGACAAGGAATAGAAGT
>JBCBHT010000043.1:15807-33885 GCA_038525335.1 Cyanobacteria bacterium J06621_15
GGACTTCTCAGATACCAGCGGTGCAGACATGGATAAAAAATTACTTTGACTCCGATAAAATTCGCACCGAACAAGCTTTTGAAGCAATTGCTCATGGAGCATTGCAATTAGCTCAAGGGGTTGAAGTCAAAGACTTTCTGTATCACAGCTACGGAATCCGTTATTGGAATCGTCGTCAAAATCAACATAATTGGCATCCTATCATCAAAGAAGGACAGCCTTACCCAATGAATAATCCAGTAGAACTATATTTGGGTGCTTCCTTAGAAAATCAACCCAGCATAGAATTAATTATCGGGGAATTGGGAGCAGAAACAGGTGGAACCGAAGTTTATTTTGATGGGGATAGATTGATTACTCGTCGTGTAGAAACCAATGAAACTACGGTAAAACCCCTAAACGATAGCGAAGGTGCGAGAAATATTGCTCAATTGAACCCAGCAGGATTTCCCGGAAGCGATAGAGTCAAAGTATTTTTAGAAGTTGATAGAGAAAGGTTTTTAAGAATTACCGTTGATGATTTATTGAGTGGTGAAACGCTGTTAGAAAATCAAATTGTGGCTCAGTTGAGTTGAATTTGGGGATGGATAATTGAGAATTGCAATTCAGAACAGTTCTAATTATCTACAATAGCTAATGTAGAGACGTTGCACTGCAACGTCTTCAGGTGTTTAAAATTGTTATAAAATCCATGCAAAGTACAGAAACAACTATCGAACTTCGTTTATGGACAGTTAAAGAATACCATCGGATGGCAGAAGCTGGTATTTTTGATGAAGACGAACGAGTTGAGCTTTTAGAAGGAAAAATTATTTGGATGAGTGCTATAGGAACAGCCCATCGTTCTGCTGTAGGAAGAACTAATAAGTATTTACAAAAGCATTTAGGTGATAAAGCTTGGGTATCAATTCAAGACCCAATACAATTAGACGATTATTCAGAACCAGAACCAGATATTGCAGTTGTAAAAATTGACCAATTAGACTACGCTGACCACCATCCTACACCGGATGAAGTTTATTTAGTTATTGAAGTTGCTGATACAACATTTAAAAAAGATTCCGAAACAAAAGGAAAAGCCTACGCAGCTGCTGGTATTATAGATTATTGGGTTTTAGATGTAATTAAACGTCAGCTTCATGTATTTAGAGAACCTTCTGAAAATGGTTATAAAAGTGAAGTGATTTTAAAAGATAATGATGTTGTTTCAGCTTTGAATTTTTCTGATTTGAATATTGATATTTCGGAAATGTTACCTCCAATGATTTATAAAAAATAAATAATCAAAATTTTACCCTAACTCTTCTAATGTTTTTCTCGCTAAATTTATAACTCTATTATCTTCATCTTCCAACGCAATTACTAATGGCTCCAGCATTTCAGAATCTAACTGTTCGCTGCCTAAATTTTGTTTCTTTACATACAAATTAGCTATATCTTCGATAAAATTGTTTTCAGCTAAATTGCTTTAACAAGAGATAATTTACAATATTAATCTAGCAATAAAAATTACCTCACCCTGTCCTTACGGACATCCCTCTCCTTATTAAGGAGAGGGAAAAGATTTATTATTTTTCATCCCTCTCCTTGACAAAGAGAGGGACAAAGGGTGAGGTTAAATCGAATAATAAAGCGGAAAAGATTTAGCATCTTTGGGTTTAACATAAACCCTTTGCTGTGGTTCCAAATTCAATTCGTCAAATCTATCTCTGGTCAAGTGTGCTGTTACCACTTGTCCGTCATCTAAAGCTAATTCCGCTTGAATTTCCCAACCCAAATGGATTAATCTACTTACCCGAGCGGGAACAGTTGTTCCATTAGGAGAAGTTTCTACGATTACATCTTGGGGACGTAAAAACATTTCCGACTGTGGAGAATCAAATCCATTACTCTGGAATATTCTGGAAGTACTTGGTAAAACATTCACAGGACCAATAAAACTCATGACGAATGCTGTAGCGGGATGGTCATAAATTTCTGCTGGTGTTCCAATCTGCTCAACTTTTCCTTTATTCATCACCACAATTTCGTCGGATACTTCCATCGCTTCTTCTTGGTCGTGGGTAACAAATACTGTGGTCACATGGACTTCATCATGCAATCTTCGCAACCAAGCACGTAAATCTTTACGAACTCTTGCATCCAGCGCTCCGAAGGGTTCGTCTAATAATAATACTTTTGGTTCTACAGCTAAAGCTCTAGCTAATGCAACCCTTTGTCTTTGTCCTCCAGAAAGTTGTGACGGATATCTATCTCCAAGTCCGCTTAATTGCACTAAATCTAATAATTCTTCGACCTTAGCTTTGATTTTCGCTTTTGCAGCTTTACGAATTTCTAAGCCAAAGGCAATATTTTTCCGTACCGTCATATGCTTGAATAAAGCGTAATGTTGAAACACAAAACCAATGTTTCTCTCTTGTACGCTTTGACAGGTAGCATCCTTACCAGTTAACCAAATTTTACCGCTATCTGGCATTTCCAAACCCGCAATTAGTCTTAACAGAGTAGACTTTCCCGAACCAGAAGGTCCCAACAAAGCCACCAGCGAACCGCTTTTGATTTCTAAATCAACGTTATCAACAGCTTTGAAACTGCCAAACTGCTTGCACGCCTTTTCAACTACTATGCCCACTGTAAAAAAAATCCTCTGTAACTAATCTACGGTTTGTTAGTAGGGATACCGTATTTTATATATACCATAGTATTTTTGATTTTGGATTGATTAATGTTTGTAATATCATCATGATGCGTTTAAAGTTTCCCAGCAACAATAAAAAAGCAATCTCACTCATCTTGAGATTGCTTAATTCATTAATAACTAATAATTTTTAACTAGTATTCGACCACATTAATTTTGTGGAGTTAACGAGCAGTGTAAAAATATTTTCTACCCCCTCTTCCCCATCTCCCCCCTCTCTATCTTCACCAATTATATTTATTGCCGACGAATATTAGAACTTATACATCCCAATCATCACCAACTCTCTTCATTAATCGATTGAAGATTGTACGTCCTTGAGGATTAATCACTGTTACGCGAATAAATTGGGGGTCGTTGGGTCGGTGAGCAACAATATATTTATGTCTTCCGTTGTAAAAAGTATAGGTGTAGCGTCTATAAGTTCCAGCAATAGCGGGATTTTTCAGATTTAGAGTTCTATAATTTTTTCTGTCTAAGCTGTCATAAATGTAATTACCATATCTATCGTAATTAAGTCTAATCACCCAATTTTTACTCTTATCTAAAAAAGCTCCAGTTGGACGAGTAGCATTTCTAGGGGTAGCAGAAGCGCTTTGAGGATTTAAGGTAACAGCTGTAATTGCAGGTGCAGATAAACCTACAACTGATGCAAGAGCAATAGCTTTAATATTCATTAGTCTATTCTGTGTAAAAATAATGTTTATTTGTACGCAGTATTGCGTCGTCTGTATATGACTTCAAATGCCAAAATCTCGTTTACGCAATACAGTAATAAAATATTCAATTATTTTATTTTTATCTGTATATTTGCGTAGAGTAAAAAACCTAATTTGAAATTTTCATTAACAAGTAGAGTGTGTTATGAAGACAATTTAGTTTTTGCGGTAACGTATCTAAAGCGTATTTAAGCTGTGTACATTAAATAAAATAAAATTATGAAGCTCAATACAAAGACCATTAACTCTTATGACAGCTGCAAAAAATCCCGAAGTGCTTGCTGAATCGACTGTACTAAAAGACCCAGAAAATATTATCATCCCTCCATGTGATTTATATAGTGATGAACCTCCCTTGGAAAGTGACTTACATCGCGAACAAATTGAGTTATTGCTGGCTTGTCTGAAGTGGTTATGGCAAGAACGCAATGATTATTATGCTACTGGAAATCTGACGATTTATTATAGTGAAGAGCATATTACCACAAGAGATTTTAGAGGACCGGATTTCTTCGTGGTGCTGGGTACTCAAAATTATCCTCGTCGTAGTTGGATGTTATGGGCTGAGGAAGGTAAATATCCGAATGTGATTGTGGAGTTGCTTTCTAACAGTACTCAAAAAGTTGATAAAACAACAAAAAAAGAACTTTATCAAAATACTTTTCGTACTCCCGAATACTTTTGGTTTCATCCAGAAACTTTGGAATTCCAAGGTTTTCGCTTGATGTCTAGCAAATATCAACCAATAGAACCAACTGATGAGGGATGGTTGTGGAGCGAACAATTAGAGTTGTTTTTAGGAATTAACGATAGGAAGCTCAGATATTTTACTCAAGATAAGCAGTTGGTTGTGACTCCTGAAGAAAGAGCAAAAATAGCACAGCAGCAACTTGAGGAAGAACGGAAACAAAAGGAGTCTGCTCAGCAACGAGTAGAAGAATTACTAGCTAAGTTGAAAGATTTAGGAGTTGATGAATAGTGAAGAGCGTAGCGTGTCCCGGAGGGACATACAGTTATCAGTGAGCAGTTAACAACTAACAACTAACAACCATTAAGCGAAAAACCATAATATTATATTCAGAAAGATTAAAACAGTTAAAAGTAAACCGTTTATTATAAAGTCGTGTTTGTGCTGTTTAAATTTCCTTTCTATTAAAGCTCCTCCGGTAGTAAATAAGAATCCTTTAACGGATGGAGGAATTTTGTCGTAATAAGGTTTATATCGCAACAGATTTATTACCAATTGAACGGTTCCATAAAGGGTGATTCCAAATAGCGCTAATCGGAAGATGCTGTATAAATTAAAGTAGTTTTCCATCAAATCAGTTTCTAACAATTATCAATTATCAATTAACAATTACCAACTACCAATTACCGATTTTCATCCGGAGGATGTGGATCATCAATTACCAATAATATTAAATGTGTTTGAGGATTATTTTTACTGCTATAGCCAAAATTGCAGCGATAATACTTCCTGTTAATGTGATTCTGACGATGCGATTGTATTTTCGTACTTCGATATCGGCTAGTTCTTCTGCTACTTCAATTCCTTTAGTTGCTGATTGCTTTGCGTATTTGCTTAATTCAAAAGCTAATGTTGAAACAACAGAAACAATTACTGCTGCATCATCGGTAAGTCCAGCAATGGGAATTACATCAGGAATCGCATCGAAGGGAGAAATAAGATAAAGTAAGGAACCGATTGCTAATGCTTTTGATGTCCAAGCAGCTTTCGGGTCTAAAACCATTTGGAATAATGATTGAATTTTTGGCCAAATTTCTTTGATTGGACCTCGATTCATCGCTGGTAATTTTTCGGTAATTTTCTGAATATATTTCTGAATATCTTGCGGGTTTACAGATTTAACCAGTTTCTCAAATATACTTTTGATTTTATCGGAATTAGTTGCTTTCTCTAATCTTCCTTCTACTTCTTCAATCGCTTCTTCTGTTCTAATTTGCTCTTTTTCTTTCTGAGTTAGCTGACTAAATAATTTCTTTATTTTGTTAGAACCTTTATTAGAGCTTGTTCTTGAATCTGTTTTTACAGTTGGTTCGCTAACAACTTGTGATTTAACCTCTTCAATTGCACTTTTCGTTTTTGGTTCAGTAGAAACGTCCCCATCCTTTTTAAATACATTTTGTATAATCGATTGCAATCTGTTCTTTTGCTTAACTTCTTTTATCTGTGCTGCTTCTGGTTCTTGATTAATTGATTTTGTATCTTGTGCAATCTCAATTTTAGGTTCTACTTCCACCGTTTCATCAGAATTCGAGTCTTTACGAAACTTATTCCAAATTTGTTTAACAAACCCCTCTTTTGCGTCTGTTGGGGTTTCATCTGGGGGTGATGGTTGGACATCTATAGTTTTGTAGCTCTCTACTTCATCCGGTTCTTGTTTAGAGTTGCCAAAAAATCTATCTTTAATTCCCATACCCATCACCTCATGTTCTCTGTCACTTCCTAAATATAAGCAAATATTCTGCGACTATGCATCAAACCACATGAATGTAAATGAGCTATTCCATTATTCTGCGAAAATCTATCTTTGGTTGGAAGATATTTTTACTTCGATTCGCAAGCAATTCCGTCATTATCTCTATCTTTTCCTTTAGCCCAAGGGCTAGTAAATGTAACTAAATGCTTGGAAATAGTTGGATAAAGTTTCCGAAATGTCCATTAGGATTGCTCTAAAACTTGTTAATAATATTATTCTTTCTTCCTTCCTTATTCCTACTTCCTATTCCCTATTCCTGTTCCCTTATCTAATTAACTGCGATTGTTTATTGAAGAACTGACCCGAAAGGCTGGTAGTAAGTAATATCGTTGTTAAGAGGTTGCTGAGTGCGACCATGAACATAAGTAATATCTGATAAGATGCTGCTTCTGATGCGGGTTGGAAGGGGATTTTGTCATAATCAACACCGCTAATTAGTAATCCACTCATGAAATCGGGTATTGTTACCATCCCAATTATCATCATTTGATTGATGGTAGGTATTAGACCAGCACGTATTGAATCTTTTTTATACTGTTTAATTGCTTGTTGTGGAGTTGCACCTAAACTTAGATGAGTTTCTATCTCAGCATGGCTTGCATTGATTGTGCTGACAAAACGCTCACCTGCGATCGCAGCGGAATTCATAGAATTACCTAATACAAATCCAGCTAGAGGAATTACGTATTGTGGTTGGAACCATCTATCGGGCTGAATTATCAGAAAACTTGTATAAACCAAGGTGAATGCAGTACTTAATAGCATTGAACCCCAGACCAAAAGTAAAACTCCCGGTAGTTTCTGACTAATACGATTTTTGGCGATAATCGCTGCAAGAGTTAGCATTACTGCTAAAATCGCCAAAACAACCCAAAAATTATTTAAAGCAAGTACAAAGTCTAAAATGTACCCCAATACTACAAGCTGGAGGATGGTTCTGACAGCAGCAAGAGCAAAATTTAACTCCAGTCCGATTTTTTGCCAAATAGACAAACCAATGGCTATAACCATTAATCCAGAAGCAATAGCCAAATCTAAGAAATCTAATTTTATAAATTCTGACATCAAAATTGGTAATTCAAATTCTTGATATTTTCTACTATGAATTATTTCTCAGGATAGATGCAACCAAACAAGTTAGTAACTAATTTAATCTAAATCTCAGTGTTTTTTCTCTGATACGGTTAGGGATGCCACGTATCAATATACGAAGCCAAAAGCTTTAGACAGCAGCAGAAGCTAAATGTTATATTGCCCATAATTAAGTGAAACTCCTGTTAAATGAGTATTATGAGCGACAGTATTAAGCAGCAAATATGATTAAAAATTTAACAAGTAATTCAGCACTATCATCTATATTCATATAACAAAAAAGCTCATGATACAAAGTGTAAATTCTATTCCTGCTTTCGATAACAAACAGCAATATTCTAATATTGCCGCAGAAGTAAGCGAAGCTGTTTTAGAAGTTCTATCTTCAGGACGTTACATTGGTGGTCCTTTAGTGGAAGGTTTGGAGGGTAAGCTTGCTGCTTATACAAATGTCAGTGAATGCGTAGCTTGTAATTCCGGTACCGATGCTCTTTACTTAGCTTTGAGAGCTTACAATATCGGTGCAGGAGATGAAGTAATTACGACACCTTTTACTTTTGTTGCGACTTGTGAAACAATTAGCGCAGTCGGTGCAAAACCGGTATTTGTTGATATTGATGCAACTACTTTTAATCTCGATTTACAACAAGTCGAAGCAGCAATCACACCATCAACCAAAGCGATTATTCCGGTTCATTTGTTTGGACAACCTGTTGACATGACAGCGTTAATGGAATTAGCTGAAGCGAAAAATCTTTTGGTAATAGAAGATTGCGCTCAATCTACAGGAGCGATGTGGAATAATCAAAAAGTAGGAAGTATCGGACATATTGGTTGCTTCAGCTTTTACCCTACTAAGAATTTAGGTGGTTGTGGAGATGGTGGTGCAATTACCGTTAATGATGCTGATATTGCTGGAAAAATCCGAGTACTAAAAGACCACGGTCAGAAAACTAAATATCACTACGAAGAAATTGGTGTAAATAGCAGACTAGATTCTATTCAAGCGGCTATTCTACAAATTAAACTGCGCTACTTAGACACTTGGAACCAGCAAAGACAAAAAATAGCTGCTCGTTATCATAAATTACTCCAGCACGTTTCCGGTGTCATTATTCCTCAAGAATTACCTAGGGGAACGGGAGTATGGAATCAATACACAATTCGTGTACTAGATGGGAAAAGGGAATTTTTGCAGAATCAATTGAAAGAGGAGGGTGTAAATACAGCGATTTACTACCCCCGTCCTCTACATTTACAGCCAGTTTATCAAAGTTTAGGTTATCATCCCGGACAATTACCGGTAGCAGAACAAGCTTGTGAGGAAGTTTTATCTTTACCGATGTTCCCAGAACTCACCGAAGAACAGCAAGATAGGGTTGTTTATGGTGTGAAAGAAGTTATGGGTTAGAAGTTATGAATTAGAATTAGGAGTTGAGAGTTAGAAATTAAGAAAAGTATACGTAGGGTGTGTTGTTGCGGAGCGCAACGCACCATTTTATGAGGGTTTTAGTGCGTTAGACTAAAGTCGTAACGCACTCTACAAACTGATGTTGGGTTTCGTTCCTCAACCCAACCTACAAAGACTAAGAAAGTAATTCATAACTCCTAACTCCTAACTCCTAACTTTTCACTTTTTCTTCAGTCTTAATTGCTTCAACCAAACCACGTACAGCAGCAATCATTGCAACTTCGCTATTTAATTGATTGATTGCGGAACCGACTCCGACACCAGCAGCACCAGCAGCAATAGCCAAAGGTGCTGTAACGCTGGAAATACCTGAAGCACAGAGTACCGGTACCGATACAGCACGAGCAATTTCGTAAGCTGCTGCTAAGGTAGGAGATGCTTTTTCAATTAATCCTAAAGTACCTGGATTTTGTGGTTGACTACTAGTACCACCTTCGGTTTGGATAATATCAGCACCGGCTTTAACTAATTCTTCTGCTAACTGTACCTGCTGGTCTAATGTGATGATATGAGGAACGGTGACAGAAAGCGTAATTTTAGGAAGTAAAGCACGGGTTTGTTTTGTTAAGGCTAAAACTTCTTCAGCTTCAAATCTGATTCCTTGAGTGTAGAACGAATCAAAGTTACCTATTTCAATTAAATCCGCTCCAACTGCAACTGCTTTGAGAAATTTTTCTGGTTCTACTGCTGAAACACAAATCGGTAAATCGGTCAAGTTCTTCGCCATTTTGACCAAATCAGCATCAGCAGCGATGTCAAGAAAAGTTGCTCCACCATGGTGTGCTGCTTTAACGGTTGCAGCAACACTATTGGTATCAAAATTATTCAAACCGCTGATAACTTTAAGTACGCTGTGATTGCTGAATGCACGTTCAAGTGTAGAATTCATAATCTATATTTCAGTTGTGTGGTGCTGGGCAAATATGATTTTACCTTCACGCTTGCATTTTAAACTGTGGATGTAACAGATAATATACAATCCTTAGTATGAATCAAAGATTTTTTACTATCTAACTCCCAATACCCAACCCTGATTTTATTTATCTGAATTAGTAAAAAAGATTTTATGCAAAAATATTCATAGCTTAAATTTGGTCGTTTTTTTTCTCAACAATAAACATTTTATGTTTTAATAAGCCCAAAATCTATAATCTAAAATCCTGTCTTCTCAGTGTGCTAGGAGAACATAATCTAAAGTACCCGTTATTAAAATCTAAAATCCAAAATCGAATAGGGATATCAAACCGGAATCCGAATGATAAATTTAGCTCCATTACCAGGAGAAGAAATACACTCTAAAGTCCCACCGTGCTTTTCTGTGACGATTTGATAACTAATTGATAATCCTAAACCAGTACCTTTTCCTTCGACTTTAGTAGTGAAGAAAGCATCAAATAACTTGTCTTTAACTTGAGTAGGTATTCCCGTTCCGTTGTCTGAAATAATTATAGTTGCCCAATCATAATCTGCTGCGGTTGTGATTGTAATGATGTTGGGATTTGCAGCGATTTCTTCATAGCTTTTACCTTGGTTTGATTCTTCCAAGCTATCAATAGCGTTAGAAAGCAAATTCATTAATACCTGATTTATTTGACCGTAATAGCATTCTACTAAAGGTAAATCGCCATAATTTTTGGCAATTTCAATAGCCGGATGCTTTGGTTTAGCTTTGAGACGATGAGATAAAATCATTAAGGTAGTGTCGATACCTTCATGCAAGTTCACCGCTTTCTTCTCGTCAGAACTTGTACGCGAATAATTACGTAAAGATAACATAATATCTTTGATACGGTCGGTTCCTAGTTTCATTGAAGAAATGATTTTGGGCAAATCTTCAAGTAAGTATTCTAAGTCAATTTCTTCAATTTGTTCTTCGATAGCATCTCCAGGACTCGGAAATTCTAATCTGTAAGAATTTACTAAATCAATTAAGTCTTTTACGTATGTTTTTGCATGAGACAAATTACCAGAAATAAAGCTTACGGGATTATTTACTTCATGTGCAACACCAGCAACTAATTGTCCGAGTTGGGAGATTTTTTCAGTTTGGATAAGTTGGGATTGAGTAGATTTTAATTTTTCTACAGTTTGTTCTAATTCCCGAGTGCGCTGTTTCAAATCTTTTTCAGCTTGCTTTCGTCTGCTAATATTTCGCGCAATAGATAACGCATGAGATTTACCATTATAAATATAGGATGTGGCTTTTACTTCCACATCAAATAAGGTGCCATTTTTACGAATACAAACAGCTTGACAATAAAATTCTTTACCAGCTTTGACACTCGCAATAAAATTATCAAATAAATGTAAATAATCTTGATGAATATAATCTGAAGGTTCTAAATTCAGAAATTCTTCGTTTGAATAGTCATAGATTTGGCACCATTTCGGATTAACCGTAATCGGTTTACCCGTTTCTAAATCAAATATTGCTAGCCCATCATTTACAGTTTCAAAAATACTTCGGTATTGTTCTTCTTTTTGTTGTAAAATTTTTTCTGTACTTTTACGTTTAATCGCAATTGCAATTTCTCCTGCAATTACACTTAATAAATCAAGAGTATCTTGATTTAACCTCTGTTTAGAAAACATTGCTACTACACCCATAAGTTCCAAATCAGCAATCAAAGGATATCCAGCAAAAGCTACCATTCCTTCACGAATAGCCCATTGCTTATCGCTTACTCTCGCATCAGTTTGAACTGAATTAGTAATATGAGGTTTACGCTCTTGAGCAATTAATCCAATTTTAAATTTACCTACAGGTATACAGCTATGTGCCCCGTCAATATGGGTATAAAGACCAGCACTAGATTGCAAATTAAGAATATTATCTTGCTGATTGTAAGTCCAAATTCTGGCAAATTCAACATTTAAATAAGACAAGATAATTTCTGTGCATTGCTGCAGCATTTTTTGTAAATTGTTGCTTTTAGCAAGAGTTGAATCAATTTCGCTTCTAAATTTGATAATTCGCGATTTTTCCTGTGCGTTAGCAAGTAAACGAGCATTTTTAATTGCAATGGCAACTTGAGAAACTAGTATTTTGATAATTTCTAATTTAAACAGCGGAAATGCATTTTTTTTCAGACTATTTTCCAAATAAATAATACCAATAAATTCGCTTTGAAAATTTATCGGTATGCATACAATAGATTTACAGTTATATTGCTCAATATAATCATCATGACTATAATCAGAATCTTTTGCGTCTTGAATTACTAAACTTTCTTGAAATTTAATCACATAATTGATTATTTCTTGTGGTATCTCCAAGCATTCGCTAACCAAAACTGATTTAGCTATAGAGTGATTGCTATTTTCACTATTGCTAACTGCTTCTACAAAAAAATGTTTGCCTTTTTTCAGAATTAAGCAGCCTTTTTGAGCGCCAGAATTTTCGATAATAATATTAAGTACCTTGCAAGGCAGATTGTCTATATCAATTTCACACTGTATCGCTTCTGAAGCCTTTACAACTGTAGTTAAATCGAATAGTTTACTATTGCCATAAGAAAGCATAGTTTCACCCTTTAAATAGCATTGTCTACTATTTATAGTTCCCTACAGCAAAGTCATAATTTACATCGTTTATTTTATTTAAATTATCAGTATTTTCCACAGTATTAAATCAAAGTATTATGCTATCTCACAATTGGCTTTCTATTAGAAAATTATCAAGAGAAAACTACGGAACTTTCCCAGACTGTGAATGTAGCTGCTCGCAGTCATGCTTTACATATCATCCATAATATGAAAGTTTTAATTATTAGCTCGGCATTCATCCCGTTTGAGAATTTAGGATATTGTGCCCGGAAAAAGAGGAAAATAGATATAAGGTAGCCTTTAGGATTACAGCATAAATATGGGCAACATTTGGGAACTCGATTATTACTCGCGTCCGATTTTGGACGAAAATAAAAAGAAAGTTTGGGAAGTACTAATTTGTCAAGCTCCTTCAGATATAAGTTCTAAAACCGATTCGTTGTTTCGCTTCGCTAGGTATTGCTCCAGTACAACGGTAAACTCGGTATGGTTGCAAACTGCAGTGCAGGAAGCTATCACTCAAGCAGGAGAAGCACCAACAAAAATCCGCTTTTTCCGCCGTCAAATGAATAATATGATAACTAAAGCTTGCGAAGATATTAATATTCCAGCTCAAGCAAGTCGTCGGACGTTAGCACTTAACCAATGGCTGCAACAGCGGATGGAAGAAGTTTATCCCCAAGAACCAGGATTTCAAGGAGGTTCTAACCCCTCAGTAAAATTGGATGCTCCTTTACCTCAACGATTACCCGATGCTTTAGAAGGAGAGCAGTTACAATTTGTTACTTTAAACGGTGCGGATTTCGCGGATATGCCAGAGTGGAATATTGATTTCGGTGAAGCTTTTCCTTTGGATTTAGCCGGAATTTCACCTGAGACTAGAATTCCTGGTGTTTTAATTTTTTCTAATAGAGCATTACCTATGGCAGGTTGGATGTCGGGTTTAGAATTAGCTTGGTTAAAATTTGATAATCGAAAGCAAGGAAGATTGTTGTTAGAAACAGGTGCAACTGAAAGCTGGATTTTGGCGAATATTAAAAATCCTCAAATGCAAATAGAAGCCAATAATTTTGAGCAAGCTAAAAACAATGCTAACGGTGTGCATTTTATTGGAATACAGTCAGACCCCAATGCTGAAGCTTTTGCTGGGTTCTGGTTGTTGAGAGAAATTTAGAATATGGGGATTGGGAATGGGTAATGGGTAATGGGTAATTGGTAATTGGTAATGGGTAATGAGAAAGTTAATACCAACTGTTCACTGATGATTCACATCAAACTGATGAACAGCTGTTAACTGATAACTGATAACTGGTCACTGTTCACTGTTCACTGTTAACTGATATCCTTATTTCCTGTTGGCTAATAATTAACCACTAACAACTAACAATTAACAATTAATAACTAAAAACTAACAACTAACAACTAACCACTAACAATTAAAATGAGTAATGATTTAGCGGAACAGTTACTGAAAGTCGCGATAGAAAAGGGTGCGAGTGCGGCTGAAGTGTATCAATCACGTTCGCTTTCTAAACCAGTATTTTTTGAAGCGAACCGTCTTAAACAGCTTGAAAGCAATCAGAGTACGGGTACTGCATTACGATTGTGGTATGAAGGTCGTCCCGGATTAACTGTTGCTAATGGTCCTGTGGAAGCGGAAACTATTGTCGAACGAGCTATTGCTTTGAGTAAGTTAAATCAGCCTGAAGAGGTGAAATTAACTCACAGTTCTCAAGTTGTTTATCCCGATTTGGGCGAAAATATTCCACCGGAACAGCTGGTGGAATGGGGAAAACAAACTATTGCTTTAATTCGCGATGTCTACCCCGATGTGATTTGTAATGGTGATTGGGAATGCGATGTTGAAACTACTAGACTGGTAAACACTCAAGGTTTGGATTCTCACTATACCGATACTACTCTTAGCTGCTACACTTCGGCTGAGTGGGTTCGAGGTGATGATTTTTTGAGTGTTGCTGATGGTCAAACCAAACGTGGAAAGCTCAACCCTGATGTATTAGCTCAACAGATTTTACAACGTTTAAAGTGGGCAGAATCAAATGTAGAAGCACCGTCAAATCGCATTCCAGTTTTGTTTACTTCTAAAGCTGCTGATATGTTGTGGGGTACTTTGCAAGACGCTCTTAACGGTAAACGAGTGTTGGAAGGGTCTTCTCCCTGGGTTGAACGGATTGATAAACCCGTTGTTTCGCATCAGCTTACCCTTTATCAAGACCCAACTGCTGGACCTTATAGCTGTCCTTTTGATGATGAAGGTACACCCACTACCAATTTAGTATTTATCGAAGACGGGATTCTACAAAATTTCTACTGCGATATCGATACGGGGAATCAGTTGGGAATGAAAACTACTGGTAACGGTTTTCGCCCTAGTTTAAGTAGTTACCCTACTCCAGGATTATTTAATTTTTTGATAAAACCTGGAAGTGGAAATTTGCAAGAGTTAATCAAAGAAATGAACGATGGTTTAATTGTGGATCAGATGCTTGGTGGAGGTGGAGGAATTTCTGGTGATTTTTCTATCAATATAGATTTAGGTTATCGGGTACAAAATGGTCAAGTTACCGGACGAGTTAAAGATACTATGGTTTCGGGCAATATTTATACGGCTTTAAAACAGCTAATTAAACTCGGTGCTGATGCCGATTGGAATGGCTCTTGTTATACTCCATCTTTAATAGTTGATGGATTATCAACTACTGGGAAAAATAGTTCTTGAAAATTTACGGGAGAAGTGTTTTTTCGGAAAAGCTATGAAGTGGGAATTAAAAAGTAAGCAAAATACTTTTAAAACTTATGATTTAATTTATGATTTAAAATTCATGATTTGATTTATTGATTTAATTTATTGCTTTAATGAATACAGTTTTGGGTTAAATTTTGCCTTTATTATTCTTATAGACTAATACAAGCGAATGTGATTATATATCTTTAACCTGTGTTTATAGCACATAATAATATATATATCTATGAATTAATATTTATCAGAATATTAGCTATTTATAGGCTAAACGTAATTTTAACACCGATAAAATATTGAATGTGAATTTTTTAGTTTTTGTTTATTTTAATTATTTTTTTATTAATTTATTTCTTGATTTGTTGAATTGAATTTAGTTGAATTTAATTAAAAATATTAGTTACATTTCAAAGTATATTTTTTATGTAATGATGCCAGCAATTATTTTTTGTTTACGACCGAAAATGAACGATAAAAAATAGAAATAACTGATTTGTAAAAAATCAATACATAACGCAACACAACGCTGGTTAGGACATTAATAAAGGAACCGAATCTATGATTATTAAACCTTTGACCTTTGACCTTTGACCTGTCACAACATGTTTATTACAAAGTACCTTCGTGATTTTTGGCAGCCTAGAAGAGGTTTAGCAATTGCAGAAGCTTGTGTAATTGGAATAGTTGCTGCTTTATCCGCTATATTTCTCAGATTTAGTTCGGGAGTTTTGGGAACGTTTCGGGTACATACTTCTTACAATATACCCGCGCTACTGGCTTTACCTTTAATTGGTGCTAGCTTCGGTTTTTTAGCTGGCTTTTTGGTAGATAGGTTTGCACCAGAAGCTTCAGGTAGCGGTATCCCTCAAGTAAAAGCATCTCTTGCAAATATACCTATAAGATTATCTTGGCGGGTCGCTGCAGTAAAACTGGTCAGTGCTGTTCTGACATTAGGTTCGGGAATGACCTTGGGTAGACAAGGACCCACGGTTCATGTTGGTGCAGCTTTAGCCGCAGGTATGAGTCGAGTAGTTCCGACTTCTCCCGACCATCGAAGACAAATGATAGCAGCGGGTGCTGGTGCTGGACTCGCTGCGGCTTTTAATGCTCCGATTACTGGTATTTTATTTGTCGTAGAAGAGTTACTGCAAGATTTATCCGGAATAACCTTGGGAACCGCTATAATCGCTTCATTTATTGGTGGTGTAGTTTCTCGGCTGTTAGGTGGTAAAAATTTACAGCTAAATCTAGAAATAATTCAGTCACAAAGCAGTTTTGCAATTACAGAACTTCCTTTTTATCTACTTCTGGGTATTTTGGCAGGTTTGTTAGCTGCACTATTTCGTCAAGGTTTAATCAAAAGTCTTGGATATTATCGTAAATTAAATATTAGTTTACCGTTAAGATTGGCTTTAGCTGGTCTACTTTCTGGGATTATCATCGCTTTATTACCAAGCTTATTTCGTAATAATACTGGGGTCAGAGAATTTATTATTAATGGAGAGCCAAGTATTTACAGAGTTGCATTAGTATTTGTAGCACAGTTTATTCTTACTTTAATAGCATTTGGCTCGGGAGCGCCGGGAGGGTTGTTTGCTCCCAGCCTTATTTTAGGTTCTTGTTTGGGATATTTGGTAGGCTCTGCGGAACTGAATATTTTGGGGGAAAGTTCTCCTAGCACCTATGCTCTGGTAGGAATGGGAGCATTTTTTAGCGGTGTTTCTAAAGTACCAATCACCGCAATTATGATTATCTTTGAGATAACTACAGATTTCAACTTAGTATTGCCTTTAATGATTGGTTCTGTAACGTCCTATTTAGTTGCAGATAAATTAATTCCAGGTTCGCTCTACGCAAAACTTTTACAGCTTAATGGTATTGACATTGATGCAAAAACTTCTATTGACGGTAGAATTACTGAGTTAACTGCACAAGAAGTAATGCAGCGTCGGGTAGAAACTTTACAATCTGAGATGACTGTAGATGAAGCTATACAGGCATTTTCTCATTCTACTCAACGCGGTTTTCCTGTACTAGAAAATAGTAATTTAGTAGGAATAGTTACACAAAGCGACTTGATGAAAATACGGGAAGGAAAGTTATCCCGAGATGCACCTGTAAAAGAAATAATGACATTGCATCCAGTCACTATTACTACTAGGCATAACTTAGGTAATGTTTTATATTTATTAGACAGACATCAAATTAGTAGATTGCCAGTTTTAGAAGGACGAAGAGTGGTAGGAATGATTAGTCGGGGAGACATTATTCGAGCTGAAGCTAATTACCTTAACTGCGAAAGTTTTCCTAATCAGCCAAAAATAAAACCTTCTTACACCGTTTATCAAACTAAATCACCAAGTATTGGAAGAGGAAGATTATTAGTTTTAGTAGCCAACCCAGAAACCGCAGATACACTATTGCAGCTAGCAGGACTAATCGCTAAATATAACCGTTACGAAATTGAATGCTTGCAGGTAATCACCGTTTCTCGTCACAATAATCCAGCGGAAACCCCCGTAAAAACAGCACCGAGCAGAAAGTTATTAGTATCTGCGGAAATTATTGGTAAAAAATGGAATATTCCCGTACATACGCAAATTCGAGTCGCTCATGAAGTTGCGAATGCGACCTTAGAAACCATCAAAGAACGACATATAGATACAGTTTTAATGGGTTGGAAAGGTAGTACAGATACTCCCGGTCGGATTTTTGGAAATGTTGTAGATACCATAATTCGTCAAGCAACCTGCGAATTACTATTGGTAAAACTAGGAAATTCTTCTCAATCCGCTAGTTTTAGCGCCAATTTTAAACGGTGTTTAGTCCCAATGGCTGGAGGTCCTAATTCAAAAATTGCGCTGAAATTACTACCTGCTCTAACTACTTCAGTTCATGAATTGGAAATTGGTTTAACACAAGTTTTTCCTACATCCGAAGAAACAGATATGAGTATTTTAAAAGCAGCCAAAAAATCATTGATTCATAAGTATAAACTGTCTAACCCCATAAAAATCACTCCAATCAAAAACGATTTCGTATCTGAAGGTATAATTAATTTAGTAAAAGCTGAAGATTTTGATTTAGTTGTATTAGGAGCTTCTAGGGAAGGAATGTTACAGCAAGCAATTAACGGAAATATTCCAGAAGCTATTGCATCTGGTGTTGATTGTACCGTGATTTTGGTGCGTGGGATGAGTAGTTATGAGTTGTGAGTTAGGAGTTAGGAGTTAGGAGTTAGGAGTTAGGAGTTAGGAGTTAGGAGTTAGGAGTTAGGAGTTAGGAGTTAG
>JBCBHT010000044.1:0-33860 GCA_038525335.1 Cyanobacteria bacterium J06621_15
ACCCTTAACCCAAAATAAGTCAAAATTAATTCACCAGTACCATTATTAATCACCTCATGAACTTCCCCCGCTTCTACAGCTACACAGCTACCGGGAAGCAAAGCATATTCCTCATCATCAACAATAATTAACCCCGAACCCGATTCCACAAAAAACACCTCACACATATCTTGATGAGCGTGAGCGGATGCTGATTGTCCCGGAGCAAAACGAGCTTGAGAGAAATTAGTCAGGTGAGGTAAATCCCCAAATCGTAACATCACCTTTTTCTTAATTTCCGCATTATGAGAAACAGCTTCTTGTGGTAAATTATCTAGCGAAGTAAATTTCATAAGAAATCAATTATCAATTACCAATTATTAATTACCAATTACCAATTGTTAATTGTTCATTGTTCATTGATAATTGTCATCCCGGTCTCAAATCATTAGATATTTCAATAATTCCTTTCGACCCATCAATCCGTACCCGCTGACCATCCTGCAACACCCATGTCGCATTATGTACGTCCATAACCGCTGGTATTCCGTATTCTCTCGCAATAATTGCACCGTGAGAAAGCCTTCCTCCAGCTTCGGCTATTAATCCACCAGCCCTTGCTAGTAATGCAACCCAGCCAGAGTCGGTGTAAGGAACTACTAAAATTGTCTGCTTATCAACATCTGGAACTGCCTGTAAATTGCGTAACACCTTAACTCTACCTTCGATGAGTCCATGACTGGCAGGAATTCCGGTTAACATTCCATCGGGGACAAGGGAAGGACGAGAAAAGAACACAGATAATGGAGGTGCATTTCCGTAAACTAATAAAGGTACGGGATTAAGCTCACCATCTTCTTGAAGTTGTGCTTTTCTAATTTCCACTAATTCTGTTAAATTACTCATCAATTGGTAATCGGAATCGCGGATAATCTTGTTAATTTCATCAATTTCTAAGAAAAATATATCCCCTGGTTGATTTATCAAACCGCTTTGCAACCAATTCCGTTCTAAAGCAATAAAAGTCCACCGTAATTGTGCTAGCAATCGAGAATAAACTTCTGTGACTCGTCCTTTCAAATCTACGCGACTTTGTACGACTCCTCCACGTTTACGCTTACTTGCTGGAGGTGGATTCCCCTGCATCAACTGAATAAACAGCAATCTAACAGCTTCTGGTTCTTCTCTCCAAGTTGGTACAGCGATATCGGTTCCGACATCGCTTAAATAACCGTAACGATTGAGCAAGGTTTCAAAGTCTTCGAGAATTTTTTGTCCGGGTGTGGAAACTGCTAAATCCTCGAACAGGGTTTCTGAATCAAATTCAGGTAATATTAATTTGGCTTGTGCGGCTAATTCCCCGAGTTCTCGTAAAGCTGCAACTTCGGGAGCAGCACTGTTATCAATATCGCTATCTTTTGGTTTAAAAATTCCTTGTCTGATAGCAGCGCTCAAGGGAGCCATAATACTGTAATAAGTAGCGCTACGAAGTAGTTCTAAGATAAATTCTATTCTTTCTAATAGCTGGGTTTGGTCGAGTTCGAGTAATGATTTTTTTGATATTTCGGATAGTCCGGGCTGAAATCGCTTGCGGAAATCTCGCTTAAAATCTTTTTCTAAACTTAATTCTCTTGAAAATAATCGCAGCAATCCGGGTAAGTTTGAAAAAGTAGAACCCAGAGGTGGTTTACTCATCTTGGCACCTCTAGTTAGAAATTCCAAGCTTTCGGGAGGTAAACCCATGCGTAGGAAAATCTTACCTAAAAGACTGGCATTAAAATAAGCTCTGGAAAAGTGAAGTGTCGCAGTTTCGTTAAAATCTAAACCGATAGCACGCTCGCCTAATACTATCGCAAAAATTCCTCCCCAAGAGCCGCAAGTTAAAGGACGATTAATTGACCAGGTTAATGGATGAATAATTCCGGGGATGACTTCAGCGGCAATTTTCCGCGTCCAAATAGGTAATAAAGTGGTGATAGGACGAACTTGTAGTATCCACAAAGTTTGACCGTCATAACTCCACTCAATATCTTGCGGAATACCGTGGTAATACTGTTCGATTTGACGGGTTAAGTAGGCTACTTGCTTGATTAATACGGCTGGAATTTGTCCTTCACCTTCCAAATGTACGGAAGATAAATTCTCGGTTTTGACCACAAAAGCTCGATATTGTTCTGGGGTGTATCTCCCGGAAACTACTTGAGCAGCACTACCTGCGGTTGCTTCAATTACTACAGCATCATTTTCTTGAGTAATTGGGTCGCGACTAAAAGCAACTCCAGAGTATACACCTTGGATTTGCTGTTGAATCAACACAGCCATTGCAGCTTCTTTCAAATTGCGATCGCGTCGATATTGAGTTGCTGCTGGATGCTCGTAAGAAGCGCGAACTGTATTGATAGCTTGCTCTAAACCTTCTTTTGTGGTGACGTTCAGAACGGTTTGATACTGTCCTGCTGCAGAAGCTTCTTCGGTGTCTTCTCCCAATGCTGAAGAACGTACCGCAAGGGGAGATAAATCGGAAGGCTGAAGAAAATCTATGAGCATTTCTGGTTCATCCATCGGAGTCAATACCCAACCTTTGGGAACCGGATAACCAGCACGTTTCATTTCCGAAGACCTAGCTGCTTTATTTCCAACAATTGCAGCATCTAATTCATCATCCAAAGAAAGTATTTTTTGGTCGCCACGTAATAATTGAAACATCACTTGCGACTCTGGTTTTGCTTCAGATGCTTTTAAATTTAAATCATCAGGAATCTGCTGATAAATCCAAGCTAATAAAGCCGCTAAAATAAATGCTGCTGTAATTCTGGGTAAATCGTCAAAATGCAGAACTGCAACAATCAAAGGAAATAAAATTAAGACCCCATACTTTGCTAATTCCTTAGAACGAAGCAGCAGAAAACTGATACTACCCACCAGAAATACAAACGCAGCAGCCATCGGGTCGTGTACCGCGAATCCCCAAACCACGTTGGTAGTACCAGCACCCTTCCCCATCCAAAATCGACCTATAACCAAAGCAATTAAAGCAATCAATTCCCAGTAGGAACCGCTTTCAAAAAAAGCACGTGCAATTAAAATTGCAATAACTCCCTTCAGAGCTTCTGACAAAACAGCCAGAACACCCACCAAAGTTCCACCATGATAGAAAGCAGCACTAACGCCAATATTACCAGTACCAATTTGACTCAACCGACGCTTAGCTAGAGTATTAGTAATCCAGGAAATCACTGGTAGTCCACCTAAAAGCGGGCAGAAAATAAAAATAAATAAAGCACCCCAGAGTTCAAGCATATAATTGATTTTTGATGTATCTTCAATTTAAAATCCAAAGTTTTATATTTTAGAACCATTAAATGTAAACGGTTAAAGGGGCGATGATAAAACAATCCCCACCCCTAATAATTCTTCCCCAGCTAAATTAACTAAGAATGAATTGCCGGAAATAAACAAGAATTTATAATTATTGTGTACGCGGCTCAACATTACTTTACAAAAAGGTAAGTAAAGAAAAGCTTACAGGTTTAACACATCCGTCATACATTTTGCGCCCTAATTTCTGGAGTAGCTAGTTCTTTAGTTTACCGCGTAAGCGACCTGTAAAGCCCAAAATATAAGTAATGCAATCGAACCCAAGAGCAGCACAGTAGAAATAGTTACAGCTTTAGGAGTATCCGCACCCTTAAACTTCATTATTCCTCGATTTAAATCGGACATAAAAATAATCCTCCCTTATAGATATCGGCGAAATTATCCGCTTTGATTTTAGTCCGTTACTTCCTATATAAGCAGATATAAGCAGAACATTCCGATAACAATTTCCTTAAGAAAAGTTAAGCTCAAAGAGTTAGGAGTTAGGAGTTAGAAGTATAAGAATTTATTTCCCTCACTCTCTCCCTCTCTCACTCAATTTTCTTCCCCCTCTTCCCCCTCTTCCCCCTCTTCCCCCTCTCTCCTAGTCTTCCCCTTTCCTTGTCCCCCACTCCTGAAACCGTCGTGTATATTGGTGTAATTTGTGCCATAACACGAAAAAAGGTATTAAACGGTGAGAATTATTTTATTAATTATTGTTGCAGCAATTGTCGGGTTATTTGTAGCTACAGAAATTGGATTGCGCTTGCTGTTTGGTTTTGGCAATCCTTTAACTTATATTGGTGATGAAAAAATCGGTTATTTATTAACTCCTTCTCAACGTACTCGTCGTTTTGGTAATCGTATAGAAATTAACCAGTATTCGATGCGAGGTGACAATATTCAACCGACACCTTTACCTTCAAGCTTGCGAATACTGCTTTTAGGAGACTCTATTGCTAATGGTGGTTGGTGGACTGACCAAGAAAATACGATTTCTAATTTGATGATGGGTTCTTTGAAATCGAATTTATCTAACTTATCTGATTTATCTAATTTATCTTTATCCAAAAACATTACGCAAGTCGAAGTATTAAACGCTTCTGCTAATTCCTGGGGACCGAGAAATGAATTAGCTTATTTACAAAAATTCGGCAGTTTCGGCTCCAAAGCTGTAGTCTTACTAATTAATACCGATGATTTATTCTCCACAACTCCCACTTCACTACAGGTAGGACTCGACCGCAATTACCCAGCGAAAAAACCACCTTTAGCATTAGCAGAAATCTTAAATCGCTATATCCTCAAACAAAAACCCATACCGGGACTAAAAGAAATACAAAACGAAAGTGGAGATAGAGTTGGTGTTAACTTAGAAGCTATTAGAAAAATCCAAGAATTTACACAACAAAACAACGCTCAATTTTTACTCGCAATGACTCCCTTACTCAGAGAAATTGGAGAACCAGGACCCCGCGATTACGAAATGAAAGAACGTCAACGCTTAAAAGAATTTACTAACACTCAAGGAATTATCTATATAGATTTTCTACCTATATTTAACGCTTCTCAAGACCCAAAAAACTTGTATCACGACCACATTCATTTCAACTTACAAGGGAATCAGTTAATAAGTAAAGTAATTGAACAAAAACTACTAGAATTATTAATCGGAGATGCGAAAAATAAATCAAAAGCACAATTAACTCAATAACTAATCTAAATAAACCAATAACGAATGTAGAGACGTAGCACTGCTACGTCTCCCGGTTTATTGATAATATTAGATTGCGCTTAAATTACCCAAAACTAGGCTTGTGTCGTATCAAATTCATGAACTCCTCGCGAGTTCTTGCATCTTCAGCAAATACTCCTCGCATAGCACTAGTAACAGTCCAAGAACCGGGTTTTTGTACCCCACGCATTACCATACACATATGGCTAGCTTCTAAAACCACAGCCACCCCTTGTGGTTTGAGCAAACCTTGTAATGCATCAGCAATTTGTACGGTTAGACGCTCCTGCACCTGTAAGCGTCGTGCATACATTTCGCAAATTCGAGCAACTTTAGATAATCCGATTACCTTTCCATTAGGAATATAGGCTACATGAGCGCGACCAATAACTGGTAAAATATGGTGTTCGCAAGAACTGAAAATATCGATATCTCGAACCAACACCATCTCATTGGCATCTTCTGTAAATACAGCACCATTCAATAGTTCATCTAAAGACTCATGATATCCCTTGGTGAGAAACTGTAAAGCTTTGACAACTCTTTTCGGCGTATCTTTTAGTCCTTCACGATTTGGGTCTTCTCCTAATCCAATTAGCAAAGTACGTACAGCTTCCATCATTTCTGCTTCGGTCACACCAGGAGGCTGATTCTGCTTGGATAAAGACGATAACGTCCGTTCGGGAGAAGGGAGTTCAGGACGAATAGATAGAGTCATTATCTGAGTTCCATTACTTGTCAATATTTAGTATTCAGCTATTGGTTGGAAGGTTCCAGCTAGCATCACTTCCATACCAACTACTAAATTACTAACGTTTTCTTAATACTTTTTAAGCATAACAAATTATTGTTAACAAAAAAACTTATTTTATTCATATTTTAAATGATACATAATATAGATAAATAGATTTTTTTCAACAGTAAAATTTAGTATTTTATTTTTAATAATGTGTTTAATATGACTATGATAAATAGTGATAAAAATAGTTTTGTATTTAAACTGCATAGTGAGTACATAGTAAAAACCGCTGTAGGTTTTGATAACAAGAACTATAGCGGCTACTAATTGTAGATAAAATACATTATTTTATAGATGCATTCAGTATATATATTGATGACGAAAAATTAGCCGAAAAGGTCATTAATAATAACTATACTAGAATATTTTGAGATAGAAAAACTTAAAGATTTCAAGCTAAATCAGAAATATCTGTATATTCTATATCAGCAATTTTTTTGTGAATTTTGTACTGCTGCACGGGATTTGTTAATACCGAAATTACCGTTTCAATTGGCGGACAATCAGTTTCTTTGCACTGTAATTGACTCAGAGAAATTGAAGTTGTTTCATCAACGTTCAAATATTGGTAAATCCATTTTTTAACTTGCTTAATTTGTTGAGAACTAACATCAGTTGTAACTCTACCAAATGAAAAATTCATATTTAGACTTTACGCAATGATTTATTTCCTTCGTTACAAGTAATTATGCTTTGTTTATCGAATGATAAAGACATAACTACGCGATATTAGAAGCATCAAATATTGATTAAGTTCCTCAATAAGTAAATCATTATATCCTTCATTTCTAGATTATTCATCTTTCAAAGTACCCAGAAGGGTACCGTTATATCTTCGGAATTATCAAAAAATACATTGTTGACTAAGTTTAGACATTAATTATTATGATAAAAAATTATGCCTCAAGCACCATTTGGATACACAACTCATACTTATGACATAATTGCTTTTGGGGATGAACTTCCCGGTGTATTAAGCTTGGTCTGCGCTGCAAGAGAATATTATCGTCGCACTAATGAATACCCGCGCAGCTTGTTAATGTTTAAAGGTGATTCGCGAAAAGGTATTGGCGGACACCTGGTACGCGGTGGCTTAAGCTACTTAGATAGGTCTTCAATTCCCCTAGAAATTCGCAGAGCATACAATTTAGAATCTTTTGGAGATGCACCCGCTATCTACGAAGAATTTTTGCAAAGAGTCGGAGTAGTACAAGTTGCTTTAGACCCATCAAAAGCAAGTCAAGTTTTGCGGGAAATGTTGCTAGAAATTCGGGCTGATATATTAAGCAATATTGAAATAGAGTCGGTTAGCAAGCAAAGAAATCAGATTGTTGGAATTAATCTAACTAAAAAAGAAACTTATTTAGCCAAGCAATTTATTGATTCTACCGTAAATGCAGAATTAGCCCAAGCTGCTGGAGTCAAGAAGCTCAAAGGTTTTGAAACCTTCGGTTTACCCGATTCGGAACTCTCAGTTACCTTAGTATTCCAAACTCACGGATTGAGCATACAAAGACTTAAACATATTGAAAAACTTTACCTAGAACGCTTTACCAATCTCAATGATAGAGAAGCTCAAAGCTGGTTAAATCAAGCAGCAGGAAATAACCCCGAAATTGCCAACCGACTGAGAAAAAGTTTGGTTGATAAAAATGGCAAGCTCAAAACCATGTATGTGGGTAAAGACTACATTGATATTCGCTGCAAAGCTCTTTCCATCGCTTACCATTCCTTCCGTGGAACTCCGTTGATTTTAGAAAAAAGCGGTGCAATTCTAGACAATGGTAACGTTGCTATTCTCTCAGGTGGTAGATTATCTTGGAACGCATTTTTATATGATGTAAATGCTGACCAAGCAGAAGCACTAGCAAGAGGTAAAGCTAAACCGAACCCAGCAATGCTTGCAGAAATGGATTATGTAATTAAGTGGTTTAAAGCGATTGGTGCAGATGCAGTCACGACCTCTGATGAATTATATATTCGTCACGCAGGTAACGTCACAGGAGTAATTGACCCCTTGACTGGAGCAGAAATGCTTGCAGGTGGAGTTAGAAAGGAAGAAGCTTTAGGAACCTTTGGCTATCACTTCGATATTCGTGGAGGTATCAAAGGTTTGGGTAAAAGAGCAGAACAGAAACGAATAGAGAACCTTTTACACCTACAAAAACCATTATTTAATATCGGCATTCAACACGCCATAATTAAAGAAATACCAAACTTAGCTGTTATCAGTCCCGCTTCCGGGTTTGAAGGTTATGCTTGTTCTGCCGGTAGAATTGTAGAATTTAATTGCGGTGTTGGACAAGGAATTGGAATTGCAGCAGGAATGGCACTGCAAAGTAATATTAATCTCGGTGATTATTCTAATAGACAAGTGCGAAATGTATTAGCGCAAACCGGAAAAATAGCGAAAATATACGGTCAAAATTACACCGCTCAAGCACGAGAACTAGATAGTTTCGAGAATGGGATTGCTGCTTAAAGAAAATTGGTAATTGGTAGTTGGTAATTGGTAGTTGGTAATAGTTAATAGATAAATTGGCTTTTCGCGTATTTTGCAGGAGCATTTTTCAAATGATTTAATAAACCTGTAAGAAAAAATTCAAAAATACATTTAAAACTTCTGCTCCTAAGAAACTTAGAAACTAAGAGATTATTTATTTCCTAATCCCCATTACCAATTACCCATTACCAATTACCAATTACCAATTCCCTAAAACCTCAAACCAACCCCACCCTGTACGGAAACAGCAGTGCTGCTCTTGTCGCGATAAGCATCAAAAGCAATAATTGCATTACCAAAAATCACGGTATTGCTATTGGGTACCATGTAGTCAACACCCGGTTGTAAAGCAAAACTAACTTTATCACCAACCGGAGAAGGTGTATCCCCACCAGCTAAAACTAATCCAGCCCCTAAATAAGCATCAGTTTGCCAATTAAGAGGAACGTCATAAGAAACCATAGGTACAACAGCAGTACTTTCCCCAACTAAAGCTTGTGCGCGGAAAGATACAGGTGTTTCTAGAAGCTTATAGCGAACGGCTAGAACTCCACCAATTTGAGCATCGTCAGATAAACCAACAGTCGGACCAACACCAACATAACTACCGTATGCAACTTGAGCTTGTGCGGGTTTTGCCAATAAAACTAAACTCAAACTCGAACTAACTACAACAGCAGAAGCTAAACATTTAAGACAATTCATTTTCCCACCACAAGATATTTGAAATTTTGCTAAATTTTGCTAAATTTTGCTAAATTTTGCGAAAAACTAGGAGTATAGATGTTCTTCCCCTAACTTTTCAAGACGGATTTTAGATTTACGAAAAACATTTAAAAGTTAAAAGTGAGGAATTAGGGATTAAAAATTATGAGTAACTTAACGTACTCCAAAGTTAATTATAAATTTCATTTTCTTTTCCCCACTCTTTAACATCTTTCCCTTTCTCCAGCAAAGGTAATCATTAGTGCAACAGGAGTCAAAACTTAGTTTTCTCCCACTCCCCTACTACTATTACCGACAAAATGTATTATGAAAACCTCCCTGAGTACAAATATAAGCTTTTTGGTTTTCATCTAAATTTTTAACTTCACTAAAATCAACACCTTTAATGACAGCCGATTGGGTTCCGGTTGTGGGAGTGTCTACAAACTTGTCTGCTGGATTTTGCTGTTTTGGAGAAAGTATTGTTCCTTGAAAATCTGCTCCTGCTAAATTTGCACCTCGTAAATCTGCAAGACTGAGGTCGGCATTTCGTAAGTTAGCTTTTTGCAAGTTTGCAGAGCGTAAAATAGCACCAGTAAGGCTTGCCGCACTTAGATTAGCATTGCTCAGATTGGCGCGGTCAAGATAAGCTGAAGACAAATTTGCTCCTTGCCATTCGGTTTTAATTAAATTAGCGTTAGACAATTGTGTCCCGATGGCGATAACGCGACCTAAACGAGCGCCGTATAAATCGGCATCATTTAATTTTGCTTCACCTAAATCCGCTCCTGTAAGACTGGCATTTTCTAAAACAGCACCGCGTAAGTCGGCTTTTGCCAATCTAGCGCTACTAAGGTTAGCACCTACTAAACGTGCCGCTGATAAGTTAGCTTTATTAAGATTTGCACGACTCAAATCGGTACGAACCATTAACACACGACTGAGATTAGCAAGGCTCAAATCAGCTTGTTTGAGCTGAGCTTGACTCAAATCGCTAATCCAATCATCGTAGGTATCCCAACGACCATCTTCACCAGGTCCTCGGAAACGACTACCGCTGAAACTACTTCCATCCAAATTTGCGTACTTGAAATCAATTCCCCATAAATCAACTTTATCTAATGCCAAGTTAAAAGAATTATTTCTAGAACCATTTTGAGATAATTGAGTTCGGCTTAGGTCAATACCCTTTGTCTTACCGTTATAAACAAATAGAATTTTTTTAATTGCTTGCTGGTTCGCATACAAACTTTTTTCCTTAGATTCCCGCTCTCTGGTTCTGTTGCTAGATATAGCATCCAACTCACGCTCTAACAACAGATTCATGCTCTTGAGTTCTGGAATAGCTGAAGGTCCAACATTTACTAAAGCTTGGTGAATACTTTCTAATAAAGCTGGGTCGTTCTCATTGACTAGCAAACTAACCAAAAATTCAGTAGCTTGAGAGTCTTTAAGAGTTCCTAATGCTAAAATTGTGCGCTGTCGTTCCTGTTTGTTAGCTCCAGAATTAGGATTCAACTGTTGCTTGAACGTTAAAAACTGTTCCTTATTGCTTTGATTAGCTGCTTTTTGATTCTCTTGAGTTTGAATATAAATTTGAGTTCCGACCAAGGTTGTTAATACACCTGCCATACTCAACAGCGCTACCCCTAACAAAGTCAGGCTAGGGTTTTGACGCATCCAAACCCAAAAACTATCTTTCTTCTGATTTTGAGGTGTAACTACTATTGATTCTATAGCTGCTTCTTCGTCTCCCTGAGTCCACTTAGATTTTCTCTTTCTACGTAAAACTGAGGGGTCAAAAGGAACGGTGGCATCAATTGTATAGGTATCCGCAACTCTATCGTGGATTGAGCGACCTTGCCGCAGCATGGGGAAACCTATAGCTTCAGCCAAGGACATTAACAATGCTAATGCTGCAAAAATACCGAGATTTGGAAATAATAAAGTGTAACGCCATAAAAAATAAGCCGCTGAAATTGGTATAACTATACGACTTCCCTCTCGCAGCAAAACAGCCCTAAAACCGGGGGGTTGATTTTTTTGATTGATAACTTTTACACCAAACAAGCGCTTGGGAGTAGTGCTACCAGTTTTAGCTAGTAAATACCATTGCCAACATGAAAGTGATAGAGGAGCTAGTATTGCTATTGTCCATAAGAAATTAGTAGACCATGCAACATTACGGGTACCGTAACTAATAGGTAAAGCCAAAGGATAGGCAATTGTTCTTTCTGCTGCCACCAACACTGGATTAAGCGGTACCCGCTCCATGTTAGTTTTAGTATTGATATAAGCACCAATACCAAAGGGAACCAAACCGCTGACAGCACAAAGCGTAATTTCTGCGACCCAAGCTGCAACCCGTCGCGAAGAAAGCGAAAGCGGATTAGCTCTTCGAGATTGTTTTGGTTGTCCCAATTGATTACTACTTCTCCTCACCATTGGAGTTGCCATTTACCACCATTCCTATGAATTAATTTCTACGCAAAAAACTAGCGTAGGGAAAATATAAATTATTCTTTTACTTGAGAACTGTTACCAGCTACGAAAAAATTGTATCCAAGGTACACTAATCCTGCTAGCAATGCCATACTTATAACAGAAGCAATCAGTTTTAGTGCTGCCTGTAAGATAGCAAAACCGAGTATAAATCCTACAACCACAGCTATAAATTTTCCTATAGCTTGCAAGTTATAAAACCAATTAGTAATTTTGCGAATGTGCAAAAAAATACCAGAGTTATCCAACTTAGAAGTTTGTGAAATTGGTAAAAGGGCAGCTTCTACAGAGTCGGAATCAACCTGAGTAACTAGCTTCTGGAGACGATACTCTTCAAAGTTGTCTTGTGTTTGAGGATTCATTAATATTTCTACCCCAGTTAGGAAATTTATATAACAACAAATAGACCTATATTCCGTAATTGGCGGTTCTGTATGTGATTTTATCTAATATCAGTGTGTTAATGGGAACTATAAATTGCCCAATTTAATCATTTGATACACTTTTCGGGTAGAAGATAATTATTAGCTTTAGATATATAACTTAATATTTACTCAATAACTGAGCTTAAAACAAATATAAAACAAATTTCAAACAAAACAGTAATCAAGCTGAAAACCGAAACTCGAAACTGAAAAATATATTAATATTCATCTCAAACTATGAACAAATAAATTCACCGATTTTCTAATCTAGTTTGCGTAAAATGACAAAAGTACTCTTACAACAATGAAAAAATCAACTTTAACTAAATTTATTCCTGTAGTGTTGACGATTAGCCTGATTTTCGCAAGCCTTCAATCTGTAAAAGCCGAAACTGTGAAAATAGGAGCCGATTTTCAACCAGACCCATTAACCATTAGTGGCAAATCTGGAGGATTTGAAAAAAGTAATTGTGGAAACATTTCTAAAACACCTAGTCAGATTCTAGAAGTTTCAGAATCATTACCATATCTACGTTTAACAGTAGAAAGCAAGGGAAAGCCGACACTGTTAATTGATGGACCCGAAGGTAAGTTTTGCGCGTTAGGAGATAGTTACTCCGAAGAAAAACCAGAAATTTCTGGATATTGGCAGGCAGGTATATACTCGCTGTACATAGGTAATTTATCTAGCGAGCAGCATGACTACACTCTGTCAATAACTCAACAGAAGATGCCACAAAAAGATGAAAATGTCAAGGCTATATAGTTCCAATTTTGGATTCTAGGCTATCTAAATAAGATTGATGATTGTTTTGAATATTTCCATCTTGCTTCAAATATTGAGGAAAGGTTAATTACAGCAATTTCTACTTTAGGACTGTTGGTTTCCCTTTCCTCATCTAAAGATATTACCAATAGCTAATCTTCAATAGGTTTTGCTGGAACTTCCACTGCTGTTACATCAATAGTTCCTTCTGGGGTGAAGCGTTGTAAAGTGCGGTTTTGTACGAGTAATTTTTCCCCACAACTCGGACACTGTAGCTGAGTATTGTTTAAACCCGTAATCTCAGTTCCACAAACCGGACAATTATCAGCAATCAAACTGCGTTGTAACCACCACCGAAAACCGAAAAAACCCAGAATGGGTACTATAAAAAGCAATCCAAGAATAATCAATAACGAATTGACTAACCAACCCAAGCCAAACGTACCCAGCAACCAAATAATTGCGAATAAAGTGAGCCAAGGACGTACATGAGATAAATTTGATTGAAAGGTTTTAAAGCTCATTTTTAAAATAACTCAAGTCTCTTTCTAGGATAGCGAGTTTATCCGAAAGTCAAGGCAAGTCCTAGAAATAAAATATTAAAAATATTAAAAATATTACAAATATTAGAAATATTAAAAATTATAGGTGTGAGAAAATGTAATGAGTAGCGAGTAAGGAGTTACAAGTGGTGAGTAGGAATGGAAGGTTAAGTGGCACAGATAAAATAAAGCAAAGCTTATTTATTTGTTGCTCCTAACTCCTAACTCCTAACTCCTAACTCCTAACTTTGAATTCCTAACTCTTTGTTGTTGAAGATAAAAACTGTTGCTGTAATCGTTTTTGAAAAGCTTCTATACCGAATTCTGAAAGAACTTCTTTTCTTAACCATTCTCCATCACAACGTTGGTCTTTTCCTTTAAGAATTTCGATACAAGCAGCTGCTACAGCGTTAGGGTCGCGGTGAGGTACTCGCCATCCCAATTTACCATCTCGTAATGGGTCAGCCGAACCATCAGCATCACCAGATAATACAGGTACACCACAAGCCATTGCTTCCAAATAAACAATTCCGAAGCCTTCTTGAGACGGCATAATATAAGCGTCAGCAAGATGATAATGCCGCACTAATTCCTCTGTGGCAACAAATCCAGCAAATACGACTTTATCTTCAACCCCTAAATCTTTAGCTAACTGCATTAACCTTGGTTGATCGTCACCACGTCCAATCACTAAATATTTAACTTCAGGAAAAGCTTCAGCAATTTGCGATAATGCTCGAATCGTCACATCCACTCCTTTGTAGATATCACCAGACCACAATCGCGTTACGCTCATCAAAACTTTTGCTCCTGTCAAACCATAACGTTCCAATAAATCTGCTGGTTTTGCTCCAGGAGTAAACCGACTACCATCAACAGCACAAGGAAATATTTTGATTTTGCTGGTATTCAAACTATTGTTAGTACTAGCAATTTCGCGTGTGTAGCGGCTTACCGTCCAAATCTGTGAAGCTTTTTGGAGACTGGTCTTGGTTAATTGAGGTAAAGGCTGCCAAACTTCTTTACCATGAGTAATTACGGTATAAGGAATTCCCAAAGGTTGGCATAACGTACCCACTAAAGGTGCTAAATAAGCATGACCGCAAAATACATGATCTGGTTTTTCGTTAATCAAACGTTTTAACAAAGCCAAAGTCATCTTTGCTCGTCCGACTTGCGAAGATTTAGCTCTAAAATAACGAAATTTCAATCGTTCTGATTCAAAAGGGTTTATACAACCTTTTTCATCTCGTAATAGAAATACTTCACCGCGAAGCTGTTTTGACAATGTACTGTAGGCTTGAAACAAATCCTTTACATAAGATTGAATTCCACCTTCACGAGAGAAAACTTCTAGAAAAACAAAAATGTGGTTGATTTTATTATTTTCTTGGCTCTGAATCAAATTAAAGTAAGTTTTTTTATCTGCTTTAGTAATTAACATTTTTTATATTTCCTTTTTGAGTGCTACGAATAATATCAAAACATTATTTAGTAGCAATTTAATAGCAGCAAGACTAATTTCATTTTTTGATAACTTTCGTTATTAATATTGTCTGGAGTAACAACAATATTTAAGTATCATTATTTAAAATCATTTAGCTTGAAACATTGTATCTTTAACTTTGCTGTGCGATTTCAAAATATATTTGGTACGGATTTAGCTATAAGTATATTTCACATTCAACTCCGATAGAATGATTTCAGCTTCGGAATCTCAGCTATGATAAATACCCATAGTAAAAAAACATCGACTACTGTTCGCTCTTGCTGTCAAATAATAACAAATTGATAAGTGTAACTTTAATGCGGTGTATACGGGATTAAGTAGTTTATTTTATACATTTATTCTATAGTTAAAGAAATTGTAAATTTTGCTTGGATTTTAATTCAATTCTGGCAAAAAATTATTAAAAATTTTACAGCACTTTGCAAATAAATGAGGTAAATTTTTTCTATTCCCTACTCCCTAATCCCTATCTACTTGAATTTTTAGGGTGTACCTCGTTTAAATCAAATCAGCTAGATATTAATTTTTTTGATAAATATAGCGCTTTTCATTTGGGTGCAATACACTCACATAAACCTCACCCCCTTCCCCTCTCCTTATCAAGGAGAGGGGTGTATTCTATTCAACTGAAAACTGCTATATCTAAAGTAAATAACTAACAGATATGAATCTTTTACGTGCTGAAAAATTAGTTAGTTAAAACATTAGGGGAAAGTGAGGAGAGAGTAAGTAGGGAACTGTTTCACAATAAATTTATAACATCTAAAAATCTATAGGGATATTTTATGAATTAGAAATGAAAGCGAAATAATGAGCAGCACTTGAAGTGATGAACCCACGAACTGTTGTGAGACACCCACAGTTAATTGAAACTGGAAAACGTGCTGATTAATATTTTCCCTGCTTTAGCAACTTTATTCCAACTTGAGGGAATAAAAGCTGAGTTCTTCGAGTACTAATCGTAATTAATTTTCCTACGTACCATGCTTGACGATGAGCAAACAATTTCTGCCATCTTTATCGCGTTTGTAAACAACCTCATCAGCTAATCGTCTCAATAGAAACCACCCGTACCCACCTACTTGTAGAGTACCGGGTTCAGGTTCGGCTATTGCATCTGGATTAAATGGCTTACCGTAATCCCAGATTCTAATTTCTAGTTTTTCATTCCAAAGTAATACATCAATATCAATGTTTGTTTCGGGTGGTAAAGCTTGATGTGCATGACGAACGGCGTTTGTAAAGCCTTCAGCCAATGCTAGATTAAGCCGATACTGTTGACTTTCGAGCCAACTTAGCCCAGACAGATTACGCAGACAGAATTGTTCAAACCATTGTTGTACTTGGTTTAGAAGCTTAAGTTCGCTCTTAACCGTCAGATGGTCTTGCTCCACAATTGCTAGCATTGACCTTGACTTTTATATTAGTGAATTAGTTTTACTTACATCTTTTATAAATTATAAAGTTCAGATTTTAAAATCTGATTCGCTCTTCTTAATTTAAAAATCCCAGATAATAATCATATCCAGTTTGTCTATCCTCATCAACTAAAGTAATGTATTGTAATTTACAAAATCTATAATGTAAATTCTTTTACTACTTTACTATATATATTTAAGTATGATATTTCGATTTTAAGACAACAATCTTTATCTCTAATTACTTTTTGTTCATATTTTGTCGATACAGATGTCCTTAAATGTGAGAGTTAAAGAAAAATACTATGAAAAGGCGTGCAAAATTATAGTTGATTATATAACGCTTTCATTATTATGCTTAGGAGTAATTTAAAATTTAGTTTCACATTCAAATTTTGAATTGATACCTTGCAATATTTTCAATAGCACTAGTCAAGGTAACTAAGAGTGCGATAACCATCTTAACTTCTTATTTTGTATTAGCCCTCGTAATCACTGACTCGCACGGTAACAAAACTTGATAGAGGCTTGAACAAAAAATTTAGTAAGAGAGTATTATATTCGACTAAAAAGCTTAAAGAAGTTTTCGATTAATAAAAATTAACACTTGCAGTGATTTCTCTTATCAATCCCTGTAAACAAGTACAGACAAGAGAAACCCCGCAAGTGTTAAAACAAGCTAGTAACAAATCAATTTAGAAAAGTCCTAAAGTAAGAGACTTATCTAAGGGGAGAGTTGCACCAATACCCAAATAGATAGTTACCAAAGTTCCAAAGAGGAATACAGCGGTAGCTACTGGACGACGGAAAGGGTTTTGAAACTTATTTACGTTCTCAATAAAAGGAACAAGAATTAGTCCTAAAGGTACAGCAGCCATTGCCAATACTCCCAAAAGCTTGTTTGGAAGCGAACGCAAAATTTGGAAAACTGGGTATAAATACCACTCAGGTAAAATTTCCAAAGGTGTTGCAAAAGGATTTGCAGGCTCACCTGTCATCGCAGGGTCTAGCACTGCTAGAGCCACGATACAAGCAAAGGAACCCATGATTACAACTGGGAAAACGTAAAGCAAGTCGTTAGGCCAAGCAGGTTCACCATAGTAATTGTGACCCATGCCTTTTGCTAACTTTGCTCTCAATTGTGGATCGCTAAGATCCGGTTTTTTTACTGTTGCCATATTTTTAGGTACTCTTCTCTTTAAGCTGAGTATTGTGAGTATCGGTTCAACCGTCAGCTATCAGGCACTCATAAAAGAGATTAAAGCCTTCTAAACTGAATAAACAAGTATCAGTGTCGGTTTATTATTAAACCAATTTTAAAACAAATAGCTCGTTACTTGCAGTTTTACCGTTAGCATATCCCCTATTTTCTAGGGTTTATTAATTTCCACCAAATATTTTTATTTGGCAGAAATTATAATGGACCGCTGATACCTTGCTTACGAATCATTAAGAAATGCGCCAGCATAAATACTGCAATTAACCAAGGCAGTACAAAAGTATGAGCGCTGTAATAACGAGTCAAAGTAGCTTGTCCTACGCTAGAACCGCCGCGCAACATATCAGAAATCAAAACTCCCACTACAGGAATTGCTTCTGGTACACCACTAACGATTTTCACAGCCCAGTAACCAATTTGGTCCCAAGGTAAAGAGTAGCCGGTCACACCGAAGGACACGGTAATTACAGCTAAAACAACACCAGTTACCCAAGTTAATTCGCGGGGCTTTTTGAAACCACCGGTTAAATAAACTCGGAAGGTGTGCAAAATCATCATCAACACCATCATGCTGGCAGACCAGCGATGAACGGAGCGAATCAACCAACCGAAGCTTACTTCGTTCATGATGTACTCTACCGAAGAATAAGCTTCAGCAACAGTTGGTTTATAGTAAAAAGTCATTGCAAATCCAGTTGCGAACTGGATTAAAAAGCAAGTAAGAGTGATTCCACCCAAGCAGTAGAAAATGTTTACATGGGGAGGAACGTACTTGCTTGTAACATCATCAGCAAGCGCTTGTACTTCTAAGCGCTCATCAAACCAGTCAATTACGTTGGTCATACAACCCAGATTCCTAGATAAAGATTGCGGTTGATAATCATCTCTTGACATCGGCTAAAAAAGCCAATTGAGATGCTAAACGAGCCTGTCAGAAAGTTTATTTACCTTTAAACTACCAGAGTAGTGATAGCTTTAAGAAAATTAACACTTTCTCAGGAGGGAATGTATTGCGTTCTAATTGCACCCAAGCCAAAAAAAATTGTGGATACAAACTAGATCATAGCGTTTCACGGGCGCTATTTACCCAATTATAAGAAGTGAGTTGTCCAAAATTAATTGCAGCAAAAACACTTCTATAAAAAAAGTAACATAATCGAGAGATAGTTTTCATCTTATCGAAAGCTGCAAAAGCCGCTTTTGGATATGTAAATTTGGTTGAAATAAAGCAAAAATGGAGTATATGAATAATTTAAAGGTATTTCGGGGCATTTTATCATTGTTGATGGCATTATGGCTGGCATTTGGCAGCTTTTGCTTGCCAGCAGCAGCTTTAACGGATGAGCAGAAACTTGTATCCCAAGCTTGGCGAATTGTGAATCGGGCTTATTTAGATGACACATTCAACCATCAAAATTGGGCACAAGTGCGGCAAAAAGCTTTGAAAGGAAGGCTTAAAGACAGAGATACGGCTTACGAAGCAATTCAAAGTATGCTCAAAACTCTTGATGACCCTTTTACAAGGTTTTTAGACCCTCGACAATATCGCAGTTTACAGGTCAACACTTCTGGAGAATTGACAGGTGTAGGACTGCAAATTGCTTTAAACCCTGAAACAGGTAAATTAGAGGTAGTCACTCCAATTACAGGTTCCCCAGCAGAAAAAGCGGGAATTCAACCACGCGATCGCATTCTAAAAATTGAAGGTAAACCTACAGAAAATCTTACTCTTGACCAAGCAGCTTCCTTAATGCGGGGTAGAATTGGAACCGCTGTTAGCTTAGTTATCGATAGAGACGGAACTGCTCCCAAAGAAATTTCTATCATCCGCGACCGAATTACTCTAAATCCGGTAATTGCTAAATTACAAAAAAATAAACAAAATAATATCGGCTATATTCGCTTGACTCAATTTAATGCTAATGCTCCTTCAGAATTAGCTCGTGCAATCAACGATTTAGAAGAGAAAGGGGCTGAGGGCTATGTTTTAGACTTAAGAAATAATCCTGGTGGTTTATTGCAAGCAGGAATAGAAGTAGCTCGATTGTGGCTAGATTCAGGTATTGTGGTTTATACAGTAAACCGGCAAGGTGTTCAGGGAAACTTTGAATCCTTTGGTTCGCCGTTAACACAAGACCCACTAGTTGTATTGGTAAACCAAGGAACAGCCAGTGCTAGCGAAATATTAGCAGGTGCGCTACAAGACAACAAACGTGCAACTCTCGTAGGAGAGAAAACCTTCGGAAAAGGCTTAATTCAATCATTATTTGAATTATCAGACGGTTCTGGTTTAGCAGTAACAATCGCTAAATACGAAACTCCAAATCATCGAGACATCAATAAATTAGGTATTACTCCAGATAAAGTAATTTCCTCCGAACCAATAACAATTAATCAAATAGCAACCTCTAAAGATGTTCAATATCAAGCAGCAGTAGAACTTTTACAGTCAACAGTTAAGAGTTAGGAATAGCAAGTAGCAAGTAGTAAGTAGCAAGTAGCAAGTAGCAATTCCTTCTTCTAGTCAGTTGCTCAAACTTTTACTTCAACTTATTACTCGTTACTCATTACTCGCTACTTCGACAATCTTATGACTATCTTCTAAAGAAGTGCTTTTGCTGCAAGTAACTCGGTTAAATCAAGTAATTGTAAACTGTTGTAAGCATTATCTATCAAACGTTCTCCTCGGAGAAAGCCAGTGTTTGCACCAGGACAAATGTATTTAAGTGTTTCAGGAGTGAATTTTTCTAATAAAGATTTGGTACTTTTAATTTGTCGGTGCCAATGAAAAGTTTTAGATGTTTTTAAGGGTACTGGTTGTGCTTCTCGATTTGGCACTAAATGTCTTCCTGTAAACAATATTCCTCCATCAGAATTGTGGTACAAACAAGACGAACCTGGGGAATGACCTGGTGTCCAAATTACTTGCGATACTGAATCAATAGTAAATTTTTCCGTAAAAGCAGTTACCCTTAATTCAGGCAATAAATAAGCTTCTTGTTCTTGAATTAAAATTTCGCAACCAAAATGTTTCTGGATTTCTTCAATTTTACCAATGGCACCACGATGACTAATAAACAACCAGCGTACACCACCATTATTTTCTAGAAAATCCTGATTATTTTTATCCCAAGCGGGACTATCGATGAGTATATTGCCTTCATTCCTTAAAATAAAATAAGAAGTTCCTCCCAAAGTATCTCGATTTGGAGGAAATGCAATTAGCGAGTTCAGAATTGCCTTTGGTGGCTTACGTGTATGATTGCTTTGCTCTTGAAATGATGAGCGCATAGGAAAATTTTTGATTTAGGAGAAAGTTGGTTTGCTTATGCTATGTACGATAAAAGATGCTTAATTCCCAGGAGAACTTACAAAACAATTTCGCGAAAAATTCAGTTTTATAGTCCGTTTTTTGACATTCGCATGCAGTACTAACACTACAGCAAGACATTCCCAAAAGAGTAAATGAAAATAAAATGACGTTCTGGCTTCTTCTAATTTTTTTAGGAATATTTACTTACTATACCCTCAGACGAAATGTTGCGAAAGTGACAAAAACTCCTTCTTGGCTGTTGTGGTTAGTATTAATGGCACCACCGATAATATGGACTGGTTGGACAATAAGGTATGAAACCCAAGTCCCATCAGCTTTAGTTTTTGGTTCATTAGCAGTTTGTTTTGTTCTATACTGGGTCTTATTTGAATGGGGTCGAGTTCCAGTTCAAGATAAGAAAGATAAAGAGCAAAAAGAATCATCAGCAACATCTGAAGTAATTCAACCAGCAGCTATACATCCTACCGTAGAATCAGTTCCGGTACGCCCTATTGAGCCAGGGGAAGAAAGTGAACTTCGTTCGTGTTTTCCTTGGTCTTTATACTATATTCACAACATAGAATACCGTCCCCAAGCTGTGATTTGTCGGGGTCAGCTAAAAACAGAGGCTAAAACTGCTTACGAGAAGATAAAAGAAAATATTGAAGCGAAATTTGGCGACCGCTTCATTTTGATTTTTCAAGAAGGTTTCAATGGTAAACCAATATTTTTATTAGTTCCCAATCATCAGCAGAGAAAAGTAGCAGGAGAAACTGAGAAATTAACGAGACCGGGTTGGGCTTTATTACTGCTGTTTTGCACTTTGATGACTACTACCTTCGTGGGGACGAGGATTGCTGGGATTGAATCTAGTGAATTATCTTCCAATCCAGCATTGATATTGCAGGGATTACCTTATGCTTTATCATTAATAACCATTTTAGGTATACATGAAATGGGTCACTATTTGGCAGCAAAATTTTACAAGATTCGGACTACGCTGCCATATTTTATTCCCATGCCTCTTTTTTTAGGAACTTTGGGTGCATTGATTCAAATGCGTAGCCCCGTACCAAATCGCAAAGCCTTATTTGATGTTAGTATTGCTGGTCCAATTGCTGGCTTTTTAGCGAGTTTACCTCTATTGATATGGGGTTTAACGAACTCGGAGGTAGTTCCGATTGAAGAGGAAGTACAATTCTTAAATACTGATGCTTTAAATCCAAGTCATTCAATATTAATAGCACTACTTGCAAAATTGACTTTGGGCGCTCAGTTAAGCTCTAACATGGCAATAGACTTACATCCTGTAGCAGTAGCTGGTTTCCTAGGGATAATCGTCACGGCGTTAAATTTGATGCCAGTAGGACAACTTGATGGAGGACATATTGTCCATGCGATGCTTGGTCAGAAAACAGCAATAATTGTTGGACAAGCTGCTCGTTTATTTCTGCTACTGCTCTCCTTAATTCAGCCGGAATATTTATTATGGGCAATTTATTTAATATTTGTACGTCTAACAGACGAACCAGCTTTGAACGATGTAACTGAGCTAGATAACAAGCGAGATGCTTTGGGTATTTTAGCAATTGCGTTGCTAATTTTGATTGTGCTGCCATTACCGCAGACACTAGCGCGTTTGTTAAATATTTAAATGGTGGAGAGTAAGCGGCTTTTAATCTTTAAATAATTAATCATGCTGGTTTTAAGCCTCTCTCACCATATTCCAATCAAAATAAAATTAGAAAGTAAGTGAAGGTAAGTAGCTTTTTCTGATTGAAATAAATTCGCGTTTTTGAGAAACAATGTTAAATAGTAAAGTTTTTACTCTACAAAATGGCTTTACTTACTATATGATGTATCATTCTATGGTTCATCAATAACAAATTAATAGATGAATCATTAACTATATTTTCGTTAAGGATATAAACTAGGGATGACACTGCAAATTCTCTCCACAGTATCAGTAGTTTTTGTATTAATCGTTACTATATTGGCGTTTCAAATTAAAAGTAGCTTGGCTGCTAGCAAGATTGAACAAGAACAATTATTAAAGCTCGTAGAAGCCACAAGCGAGTCAAATAAGCAATTAACTCAAATAGTTGCCGAAAACAGTAAAAATCAAACAGAATCTTCTCAAGCTTTAAAAAGCCAGGTTGATAATTTAACTCAAACTACAGAAAAACTGGAAACTCATCTAAATGATTTAGATAAAGCGAATACTCAAACTAGAAAAAGCCTAACTCAAGCTATAGATACTAACAAAAACCTGTCTCAAGAAAATTTACAAGCGCTTAGTTCTAAATTAGAAATTTTTTCTGCTGTTTCTAGCAAAGTTGATAATTTAGCCAGTAATACAGAAAAGCTTGAAAATCACCTAAATGAATTAGATAAAGCGAATAATCAAGCTAGAGAAAGTCTTACCCAAGCAATCGACAATAGTAAAAACCTTTCTCAAGAAAATTTACAAGCACTCAGTTCTAAATTAGAAGCTGTTTCTTCTGTTTTAAATAAGGTAGATAGTTTAACCCAAACTACAGAAAAACTCGAAGCTCGTCTTAATCAATTGGATGAAGCAAATAATCAAACCAGAGAAAATCTTACTCAAGCAATCGACAATAGCAACAACCTTTCCCAAGAAAATTTACAAGCACTCAGTTCCAAATTAGAAGCTGTTTCTTCTGTTTTAGATAAGGTAGATAGTTTAACCCAAACCACCGATAAGCTCGAAGCTAGTCTTAATAAATTGGATGAAGCAAATAATCAAACCAGAGAAAGTCTTACTCAAGCAATCGACAACAGCAACAACCTTTCCCAAGAAAATTTACAAGCAATCACTTCTAAATTGGAAGCTGTTTCTTCTGTTTTAAGCAAGGTCGAGAATTTAACCCAAACCACCGAGAAACTAGAAGCTCATCTCAGCCAATTAGATAAATCGAATACTCAAACAAGAGAAAGTTTAAACAAGACTATAGAAGAAAATAATAAACTTTCCCAAAAAAGCTTAAAATCATTTGGCGACAAATTGGAAGCTGTTTCTTCAATTCCAGGTAAGGTTGAGAATTTTGCTAAGACTACAGAAAAACTTGAAAAGCATCTGACTCAATTAGACAAAGCGAATACTCATACTAGAGAAAGCCTTACTAAAAGTATAGAAGGTAATAGTCAGACACAAAAGGAATTACAAGCGCTAAGTGAAAAATTAGAAGCTGTTTCTTCAATTGCAAGTCAGGTCGAAAATTTAAATAAAACCACAGAAAAGCTGGAAAAAAATATTGCTCAGCTAGATAAAGCAAATACACAATCTAAACAAAATTATAAAGAAGGGGAGATAGATGCACAGCTAAGCAATCAACAAGAGCAGTTAAAAGCTGTTGTTGAAAAATTAGCGGGATTTGAGACAATGAAAACTCAAATTGATAATGTTGCTAAAACAGTAAATAAACTTGAAAGTAACTCAAATCAATCAGCACCAACTAAAACTTCAAGAAGCAGAACGAATAAGACTACTAGCAAGAAAAATACATCAAGTGGTTCATAATTTAGGTGTTCCAGCAAAAGGAGACGTAGCACTGCTACGTCTCTACATAAGTAGTTTGTATTTCGGTTCAATGATGGGTAAAAAATAAATTACGATGCGGTGTTAGTTGCTGCATCGCTTGCTTTAGCAGGTTGAGTTCCACCCATGCGAATCTCAGAGGTGAAAGAAGCCATGCTGAAACCTCCAAAGCGCTTGAGGATACCAACACGCATCCGTAAATTCGGACTTGCGAACCATAAACGTTCTTCTGACCACATGGTTTCGTATTCTGTTGTTAAGGTAAGTGCATCATCGCTACCCATTTTGTAACTTCCAGCAACGGGAGTTTTTTCTGCATAACCCATTTCTCGCAACAGCTTACCTTCTAAAGGGTTATCTGAGTTAGGAATTGCAACCAAAACTGTAGAACCCTCGTGTTTTTCTTTATCCCATTCCATTGTGCCGTTCCAAGTTACTCTAGCACCAAAATTCCCATTACTAGACTCAAATTTATGTTGCTCGCACAGTTTAATAACTTCAGGATGGTCTGCTGCTAAAGTTTCAATAACGATTTCTGATTTACCACCTTCAGATTGTTTAAAAGCCAAATGATGACTGGTGCGATGAGAAAACCATTTACCAGCACTTAATTCAAAAAATTCTTCAATATTCATTAATTAAACTACCTTCTTAATAAATTTTGCGGAAAGTTTGGGGTGTCGGTCTCCGTCCCCAAAACTTTCCAAGACGGATTTTAGATTTTAGATTGTCTTCACAAATTAATTTAGGGATAAGACATATCTAAATTTTTCCATAGTTTAAACTTGATTGTTTGAAACAATTGATAATCTAATCCAAAATCCAAAATCTAAAATAGCTATTCCCTAATTTCTGTATTATTGCCAGTTACTGATTATCCCACTTGATTGTTCGCTTGTTCAAGTTTTGATAGAGAAATTTTTGCCGATTCACTAACATGCTCGTGGCTATCTTTTTCTAAATACTTTAAAGCTGAAATACTCTTATCACTGGGAAGATGACCTAAAGCTTCTGCTAAACGCTGACGTACCAACCAGTCATTCGACTGAGCAAAACGAAGAATTTTATCTATGGATTCGATATCTTTGATTTCTCCTAAAGCAGCGATAGCAGCTTGTTGAATGACAATCTCTTCACTATCAAGAGCTTTATAAAGCACTTCCTTAGCCCGGTTATCTTTTAAATTACCAAGCGCAACAGCTGCACTGAAACGCACCAGCCAATCAGTATCTTCGTAAAATGCTCTTGATAGGGGTTCTAAAGCTCTAACATCACCCAAATATCCCAAAGCACCCGCAGCATCGGCTCTGATGCCATAATCTTTATCAGCTTGAAGCGTTTCAACTAAAATTGGATAGCAATCTGGTGTTTGTTTAATCCCTAAAGCAAATATTGCCATCGAACGTAGCTGTAGAGATTCATCATCAAGTACTTTTTTAATTAAAGGAACAGCATCTTCTGCTGGAACATCCCTCAAAGAAGCTAAAGCCACCATCCTGTCTCTTAAAGAAGAGCTTTCGAGTTGATTAGTAATTTCTTGTAAACTTGTGTTGGTCATTTGGATTAATTTGAATAAAGTTACTGATAATTACATTTCTATAAGTAACATTACTAAATTCTAAGATACATTAACCCGATGGCAGGTTTTTACGATGATTATTTACCAGCAGTAGCAATAAGCTACCAGTAATCGCTGCACTTGCACCCCAGCCTACCCCATTGGATATACTTCCATAACCAATTTTACAGGTAACTGCACACAGATAAGCACCTACGGCTCCTCTGACAATTCCACTCAAAGCACTAGCAATTATCCACCAACCAGCATATCGAAAGTAGCGACGCAGCACCAACCACTGTGCAAATCCTAAAACTGCAAAATTAATCGGTTGTCGAACGAAATTTAACCAAAAAACTCCCCAAAACATACCTGTAGAACTAAGAAATTCAACTACTGGATTTAGAAATTCTCTAGTAAATATCATTAAAAAAATACCTAATATCCAGCCGAAACCGCTTAAAGGTATCCACCAAAAAGCATTTTTTATATAGTTTATGTAACGTCGTAAAACCACCCATTGAGCAATCCCTACAACAAAGCCACTGGCAATTATTTCCCAGAAAAAATCAGTCGGTGCAGCCATATAAGCAATAAATGCACCAGCTATACCAGTTGTTAGAATCCAGAATAATAACAGCATAATGTTTGATTGAGGAGATGGTGAGTTACTGTTGTACAAGAGTTTCCTCCATTGAGATAATTGGCGCAAGCCAAAGGAGTGTAAATAAACAAAAATAGCTAGCTAAATTAAATATTAAAAACCTACAGATATTAATTATGCTTTACTGATGTAGAGAGTCTAAATACAACAGCATATTGGATTTTAGTGAAGTACATTCGGACGGACAGGGATGCCCATCCCACAAGAGTTTCACTATATAGATTTGTACCTCGTTTATCTACAAACTGCTGTATAACTTCTTGCATTGTTTCCAAAAATGTCTATAAATAAGCTTATTAAAATCAATAACTTAATTCAGCTACTAGTTTAAACGTAATTAATTCAATATCTAAAAATACCAAGTTGACTGTTTATAAATCTTCTTTAAATCAAGATTATAGATATCAGGAATTACTAAATAAAGCTAGGGAAAAAATTTTTTCTATGGATATAAACTACTTACTGATTTGGATGGTTTCCATATCATGTATTTCGCAAATCATTGCTGGAATTCGTACAGCAAGGCAGGCTTTAGGATGGATATTAGTTTCAGGGTTTATCTTATTTGTTACAGGGACATTATCTTATTTTGCTCCAACTTTAGCAGGCTTGATTGCTGGAGGCTTATGGATTATTTTAATAGTTACTCCTGCGATTGCAATCAAGTATTTCAACCGACTTATAACTCAGCAAAAATTTAAACAAGCAAAAAGAATTGCTAGCATTGTTCGACTATTGCATCCTGCTGATGGATGGAGAGAGCAACCGGAATTAGTTAAAGCACTGGAGATGGCTCAAGAAGGTTTAATTCACGAAGCAACTGCTATTTTTCAGCGTTACCAATTGTCTACAACATCAATCGGTAGGTATGCAACCGTTATTCTTTACCAAATGAATTCTCATTGGTCGGAATTATTGCAATGGATACGAGAAAATATTACGCAAAAATTTCTAAAAAAAGAATCATACATGCAGGTTATTTATCTGCGCTGTTTAGGAGAGACTGGTGATATCAATGGATTATTAAAAGCATGGCAGCAATTAAAGTTAAATATAGGAAGAATTAATCCAGGAACGCATAACTTTGCAAGAATGCTTGTATTTGCATTTTGTGGAGAAAAGGAACAAGTTGAAAAGTTATTTAATGACTCGCTAGCTATCTATCCTGAAACTGTGAAAAAATTCTGGTTAGCTACAGCCGAACAAGCAGTTGGAAATCAAGAAATTGCTAAGGAGCTACTTTTAAATCTAAGCGATAGCAAAGATATACGTATTCGTAAAGCTGTAGAATGGCGCTTGTCAAAACCTTGTATTATTGCTTCACATGAACTAAACGAGCAATCTCAACTTGTTATTGACCAAATGGTTGCAGAAATCAAACAAGAAGCACGATACAAGGGAAAAAGAGAAGTTCAACGAAGATGGCAACCAAAAGTCACATTTTTGATTATTGGGTTGAATCTGATGGCATTTGCCTTGGAAATTAGATTGGGTGGTAGTACTAATATTTATACTTTATATAATTTAGGTGCGTTAGTTCCGCAACAAGTATTAGCCGGAGATTGGTGGCGGCTTTTGAGTGCAACATTTCTTCACTTCGGCTGGTTGCACTTAATAATGAATATGTTGGGTCTTTATTTGTTTGGTCGCTTCGTAGAATTTGTCTTAGGAATAAAACAGTATATATTCGTGTATTTAGCCACAGGTATTGGGTCAATGCTGGCAGTTACTTGGATGTCAATTTTAGGTTATTCCCAAGCAGGATTTGTAGTAGGTGCTTCTGGAGCCGTAATGGGTTTAGTTGGTGTTTCTATTGCTATCTTTTTACGCGATTGGTTAAGAAATAAATTTAATATTGCCAAGCAAAATTTGCGAAAGTTTTTGTTTATAATTTCGCTGCAAACATTGTTTGATTTAATTACACCACATATTAGTTTTGTCGGTCATGTTTCTGGATTAATTATTGGCTTTTTGGTAGGGATGGTTGTTAAACAAGATTTTAGAGAATAAAGAGGGAGTGAGGGAGTGAGGGAGACAGGGAGACAGGGAGACAGGGAGACAGGGAGACAGGGAGAGGTAATTGGTGCTGGTATTTTGACCCAACCAATTACTAGTACTCCACCACATTAATTTTGATGACTAAACCAACAGGATAAAAATTTCTTCTACCCCCTCTTCCCCCTCTTCCCCCTCTCCCCCTCCCTTTCTTCACCCATCATATTTATTGTGGTGAAGTACTAGTACTCCACCACATAAGTTATGAGGGGTGCCACAATGATATTTGTAGGTTGGGTTGAACGGAGTGTAAGCGGAGCTTTCTCGTAGAGTAACCCAACACCCGAGTTGGGTTGCGTTTCACTTAACCCAACCTACGGAGCGACTTATTAACCCATCAAAATTAATGTGGCAGAGTACTAGCACACCAACTGACGGTGGGATTTTAGATAGGAACTGCATAAAATATAAAATATAAATACAAAATCTAAACAGTACTTACACAATTGTCACAGTCTCCCATTGGTGCGTGAAACTAAAAACATCATTACTACGTTCAAAAATAGTCGAAGTGTCACAGCACCCTACGAGAAAAAATGGCAGTTGCGTGAGTCCTACTAAAATCTAAAATCTAAAATCTAAAATCTAAAATAAAACAATTCCTAACTCCTAACTCCTAACTCCTAACTTCATCATTGCTCTTTCTTCCTTCTCTCTTCAAGCTTAAGCATGATTTCTGCATGCATTTCACGAGTTATAGGATAAAAGTAAGTTAATAATAATCCGCAAATTAGACATGCTATTGGAATTGGTCCAAGAGCGAAACGAATGGCTGTTAATGCTGTTTCTGGCTGGATTGGTAATTCAGTTTGTCCGGGAAGTTTTTCTTGGAAACCAGCACCTTCTAAAGCTCTTGTGACCACAAATAAACCAAAGGCTAAACCAAACTTTTGCAACAGTACCATGAAGCCGTAAAATACGCCTTCACGTCGCTGTCCGGTTTGTAACTCGTCTAGTTCAATCACATCTGGCATCATTGACCAAGGAACTAAATAAGCAACTGAAACACCGCAACCTGCTATTACCGCTAAAATATACATTAAAGTAATTTGACCGGGCTGTAGAAAGAATAATCCTGTAGCCGCAATCATCCACAAAAATATTCCCAGAAAGTAAACCACTTTTTTCCCAACTTTTTTACTCAATGCTCCCCAAACGAACAGCATTAATAAAGCGGTTCCCTGTACTCCAATCATGACGGTGGGTACATCTGACTCCTTGAGCTTCATACAGTAAGTAACGAAAAAAGGAATAACGCTAGCGGTTATTTGTACTCCCAACCAGGAAAAAAGATATATACCAATTACGAATAAAAAAGGTTTATTATTAAAAGCTATTTTAATTTGTTCAATTACCGAAATCGATTCGCTGTCCTCGATTTTAGTGCGTTTAGCTTCAAATGCTAAAACGCGCTTGCGAGTTCCCAAAACGCACCAAAATAGTCCGCAAACGGAAATTACAGCGCACAATCCTGCTAAAAGCAAATATTGCTGTTGACGGTTAGCAAATTGAGAAAATATTGGAGAAAATATTATTTGGGCTAAAACTAAAGAAAGAATACTACCACCAATAGAGAAAGCGAAGCGAATACTATTGAGGCTTGTCCTTTCATCATAATCCTGAGTTAATTCTGGAGTCATTGCCGTATAAGGCAGATTGACTACCGTATAAAATACTTGAGAGATAACACCAATAATTACGTAGTAAGCAAACAATATCCAGACATTTGCAGTAGGTGGTACAATCCACTGCAAAAAGAAGAAAATACCAAATGGAATAGCTCCATAGAGCAACCAAGGTAAACGACGACCCCAACGCTTCGATTCGGTTCTATCAGTTAAAACTCCTACAAATGGGTCGTTAATAGCATCCCAAATTTTACCCACCATTAAAATACTGCCAGCTAAACCCACCGGGATACCAGCCACAATGGTAAAGAAAAATAGCAGATAAAACGCAGAAATATTCGCAGTAATCGCAGGTCCTAAATCCCCAGCACCGTAAGCTAGCTTGGTTTTTAAATCAAGTTTCTTGTCTTTATCAATTTCTTGGGGATAACCATCAGCTACTGAATCGCTCATAATACCTACGCTCGTATTACAATAAAGAGTTTGGCATCTACTATTAGTTTTACATTAACCCTCTCATGCCAGACCTTTATATCTCGTGGTCAGATTATCACCACAAAATAGAACAATTAGCTGTTCAAATTTATCAATCCGGTTGGGAATTTAACCAAATAGTCTGCCTTGCTAGGGGTGGGTTGCGAGTAGGAGATATTCTCTCACGTATATATGAGCAACCACTAGCAATATTAGCAACATCATCTTACAGCGGTACGGGCAAGCAAGAAAGAGGTGAACTAACCTTTTCTCAATATATAACCATGACCTCGGAAGCATTAGGCTCTCGAATCCTTTTAGTAGACGACCTCGTGGATTCAGGGGTTACGCTCAAAGAAACTATTCCTTGGTTGAAGAAAAATAGTGAAACTAATATTGAAGAAATTCGTACTGCCGTTATTTGGTATAAAGCTTGTTCGGTAGTAGCTCCCGATTACTATTCCGATTATCTACCAGACAACCCTTGGATTCACCAGCCATTTGAAAGTTATGAATTTGTAAGCCCAGCAGAACTCGCACAGAAGGTAAGTCAGCCTTGTTGATGTAATGGGAATTAAAAATAGTTAGGAGTTAGGAGTTAGGAGTTAGGAGTTAAATAATTTTAGATTTTATATTTTGGATTTTAGATTTTAACAACGGATGGTTTTGTTTTGGATTTTGGATTGAAGAATTGTAATTTTAAGTTTCTCCTATTCTCCTTATTTCTTCTTTCTAATGCTCAATGGTCAATTATCAATTACCAATTACCAATTATCAACTACCAATTACCAACTACTAATTCTCAGTTACTAATCCAAAATCTAAAATCTAAAATCTAAAATCTAAAATAGCCACAGCCACAATGGAAGAGTTAGAAGTAACATTGCTGTTCCTGCTGCGACTGTGGTAACTGCTGAGTCGCTATCAAGATTAAAAATTTCAGCAATTATTAAGGTAGAAAAAGCAGGAGGCATTGCTGTTTGCAGTAAAATTACTTTTGCGCTGGTACCTGTAAAACCTAAAAATCTGAAGGTGATACCTAAGATGAGAGGAACTAGCAGCATTTTGATGGTAATACTAATTGCTGCCTGGGGTAAATTTTGACAAGATTTTAATTTGCTCAATCGCATTCCCATCAAAAGTAGTGATAAAGTCACAACTCCCCAAGCCAGTTTCTCAAAGACAAATTCCGCGCTGGGAGGAATTTCGACTTGACGAAACAACAAGCCGAATCCAAAACTCCACAAAGCTGGATTGATTAATATTACTTTGGTACTCTGCCAGAAATTGGTCGCACTACCACCAAAACGGGCTGCAATTAATGCACCCAAACCCCAAGCACCAAACAACGAACCCAGTAAATCGTAAAATAACGCCCAGGCAAAATACTGGGTACCATGTACTGCCAAAGTGATAGGATAACCAAGAAAACCAGTATTTCCTACCATCGCCGATAAAATCAAACTTCCCTGAATTGGCGATGACGGAACTGTATGTGTAAAATAACTTTGCCATTTTATTCCCACCAGAGCAAAACATGCTCCGAGTAACATGGCTGCGTAAGCTACAGCAGGTGCAATCCAAATTGCTCCTGATAAGTCAGTTTTACGTAAAAAAGCAACAATTCCTATAGGTACTCCTATCCAAAACAGGAACTGACCTAAGCGATTTGGAACTGTAGAAGGGAGCCAGCGTCCTAAGAAAAAACCTATTAATACCGTCCCAAACAGCTGAAGGTATAGTTCTAAGAGGATTATCAAAACAAACTCAGGAATTATATATGTAACCTATTATCTAACAGGTTTCTTTGCCTCCAGTCTACAATCTCTAATGATTACCGAATATTTATCAGGAGTTGAGCCTTGAATAATGAGTTTTATGAGGAAATACAAAACTCAACCCCATCTGACATTAGCGAAGATATTCCCCAAGCTTTGCGCGATACTCCTGATACGTCCGCTCCCAAGCTTGGTTTGCGTCCTTCGTTTTTGGCGATCGCCGGAGTAATGAGTTTTGCTGTACTTGCTGCAATCAGCGGTTTGATATTTTACGTCGTTGCACCAAAAAATATTACAAAAGAGCAACCTTTACCAACTAGTTCGGCTTCTCCCGGCTCACAAGATGCAAATTCTGTCAATAAAGAAGCTGAAAATAACAAACTTTTGGGTCATTTAAAATACCAAGAAGCTCCAGAGTCAGAAATTATAGCAGTTAATGCAAGTGGAAGACGGATAAAATTACGAGAATCAGCTGGTGAAAAATTTGAGCAGATGGTAAACGATGCTCGAAAAGCTGGTGTAAGACTAGTACCAATTTCAGGGTTTCGCTCTGTAGAACAACAAGAAAAGTTATTTTTTAATATAAGTCGTCAGCGCAACCAAAGACCAGCCGAAAGAGCATCAGTGAGCGCACCTCCCGGACATAGCGAACATCACACAGGTTATGCAGTAGATATTGGTGACGGTGCAGTACCAGCAACAAATTTGAGTACAAAGTTTGAAAATACCAAAGCCTTTAAATGGTTGGAAGCTAACGCAGCGAAATACGGATTTGAATTATCGTTTCCTAAAGATAATCCCCAAGGTGTCAGTTACGAACCTTGGCATTGGAGATTTGTTGGTGATAGAGATAGTTTGGAAACATTTTATCAGGGTAGGGATTTGAAGCCGATTCCGACACCGGAGTCTTAGGAAATATATATATAACCTGTGTAGAGACGTAGCAGTGCTACGTCTTTTTATTTGTGAAAATAATGCGAAATCTTTGTTTCAGAGATTTTTCATCGTCAGTATCCAAACACGTTAATGATTAATTGATACTAAGAAATTTTATAATCATCTATACTAAAAAATGTCGCTATTTTCTGCCGCACATGAATAGCAGTTCCTCAGTTAAAAGAATTCTTGTTTTAGCTGCAAATCCCCAAGGTACAAACCCATTATCTCTTCATAAAGAAGTAGAAGATATTAAAAAGTCGTTGCAGTCAGCGAAAAAACGCGAAAATCTATCAAAATCCATCTCTTTTGAAATTGAGGAGCGTTGGGCTATAGGTGCCGAACAAATTAGCCGAGCAATTTTAGATTTCAAACCAAATATTATTCACTTTTCAGGTCATGGTGCGGGGAAAAAGGGTTTATGTTTTGAAGATG